>NZ_JAUBTF010000124.1:0-7326 GCF_036702355.1 Microcoleus sp. D3_18_C4 | reverse complement strand
CGCCTACTCTTTCTCTTGTCAAAGCATTTCAAGGGCTGCCTACCGGATGCACCCCGTTCGCACGGGATTAGAGTTCCACCAATTTATATTCTACCGCCAACCCAACCGCAACTGACACCCCTTCGGTAAAATTTCGGCGTCAACTTGTCCGACGGAAACAACTTCCCCTACAACAAAAACCACTGCGGCCAAGCTGCCACTCGAAATTTTTGTCAGTTGCTATTTATAGTCACTGTAATTTTTAGGATAAGGTAACTGAGGGCGAAGTTGATATCCAGGAAGTGGAGACTCTGAAGGAGTAGTAAAAAATGCTACAGAAGCAGGAAGCTGCCCTTCATTTGCATCCATATAAGAAACTACTTGCAAAATCCTCTCTACATAAAGCGCAGGTATCCGTAACAACTTGGTTTTTCCAGCGGCTTGCCATTTGTGGGGTCGCCCCACCCGCAACGTTAAACCACCCAGATTGTTTTTTTTGACTCTCATTTTGTTACACAATTAACTTTTGGTTACACAATCAAATTTAGCTACAACCCTTACTCTGCATCCCCCTTAAGTATTATATTTCTTTACTTTTATTTCTGTTATACCGGGTATTACTCGACCCGGTTGCCCTACGGGGCCCTAAATCTTCACCGGCGCGGCTGGGGGGGCGGGCCATACCCGGCTCCCCCCCCAGCCCACGTTTTCATCTAGTTCGCTGTCTAGTGTTGTGTCTAGCAAACTGTCTAGTATTGTGTCTACATTACTGTCTACACTGTCTACAACAATTTCTTTGACCAATTCACGCCAAAGCATCCGCACAGCTTTAGCCGCCAAACGCGATCGAACAAGTTTGATTGGCTGACCTTGATTTTTACACTCCAAAAAATAAGTTGACAGCTTCTCTCCGATCGCGTTGTTCAAACGGCATCGGCTAGGCTCAATTCTAGTAAAAATCCACTGCCACAGCGCAGTCCGACAAACATCGCTACCTGATTTGTAACATTTTTTCTGTTCATCACCAGACCAAGCGCGAGTCGGAGCACAGCCCAAAGTTTTCATAAAGCGTCGCTCACTGTACCGCTTCTTAGTAGGTTTTTTGGAATTGCGACCCCTAGTGATAACAACTTCAGGCTCGCCATTATCCCCAAAAAAACCCTCAATTGGATAAATTTGGGTAAGAATCAACGCCTGGACGCGCAAGCCAAAACCAAACTGAGCAAAAACTTTGCGGTAAGGCAAAAAACGGACATCAGATTGAATTAATCCAAAAAGCTCAAGTTCGATTTTGCGCTCCTGGAGCTGAAGGTCGCACAGCATTTTAGCCGCGAACCTGGTTTCTTCAATAAGTCCACTGCCGACAGTCAGCGAATAAAGGCGATCGTACTTTGCAGAAGTCCGCTGCTGGGAAATCCACCCCCACAACAAAGGTGGTATGTCACCGCTAAGTCCCAGAACTGAGCGAACGTTCATCACCTCTGGGAACTGCCAAGCCAAGTCCTGGCGAAGTCGGTTAATGATGGGACTTTGAACGCGGTTGTAGTGGGCCAACCGAAAACACAGCTCCCGAACGCGGACAATCGTGCTGTCCCGTACCTGCAAAAATCGCCGGGGCAAATGATGAAAATCGAAATAGTAACAGGCAAGAGCAAGAGCGTCCGCTTCGTCGTCTTTGTCGGGGAGGTCAAGAGTGCTGCGGTAAGCTGGCAATTTATTATTACTGACAAGACAAACTTTGACACCAGCCTTGGCAAGCTGAGTTCCCCAAAGCCTCTGGTAGTTGATGCCAGTCGGCTCCATCAACGCCACATCAGGTTTGAGTTCGAGCAACTGCTTAATGCCACTAGCATCAGCCTTAATTTTTAAAAACTCTACTGAATAGTAGGAATCGCGGGGAGAATCAGGTCGTTCTGTCAGCAGACAAGCAACTACAGATGATTTACAAACATCCAACCCAAGAACTCTGAGCTGAAGCTTATCACTTGTGTCATGCGGTTGAGCGGTGTTAGCAAGCAGTGCTTCCCACGTAGCAATCTTGCTAAGGTTGCCATATTGACGGGCTTGCTCAGTGGTTAGTCCGCGGTCGGCAGCTAATTCTTTGAAGCAGGCAAGCTGACTTTTAGAAGATTTAGTCATGATGACCAGCCCTAATCAATTCAAGAGCTTGCTGTAAATTAGTGCGAACAGAAGAAAGTGAAGCAGGTACATATTCGTAATAAGCATCAAGTAACAGGGATGCTTGAAAGCACTGGTCATCATCCAAAAACTCTGGCTCAGTCAGAAAAGTATTCAGCGAATCAAGAAAAACTTCACGGTGGCGAGCATAGTTGAGTTCGTCCAAGCTGCTCAACAGCAATGAAAGAATTTTCCGAAATGTTTTTCGGTCAACGAGAATTTTGTCGCCATCTGGCGATTGACCTGGAATTGGTGGCATAATATTTTTGCTCCAAGCGTTGGATCTGAACGTCTGGGGAAGTCGTAGCTAGCCGGTGTTGATAGCACCGGATTAGCCGCGCCTATTTCTTCCTTGATATTTACGATCGCAGATTCTCGACTACATTGCAAGCTGCAATTGTAAAGTTTTGTGCAAGCCCTGGTGTTGAATTTTGAGAAAGCCCCGAAGTTAACCGGGGCGATAACTTCCTAATCTTCGTGAGATGTGTCATCACAGGACTTCTCAATCATCCCTAAAAGCTCCTTCATCTGAGCGTAAGTAAGGTTTGATTTTTTGTACTTGGTCAGAAATTGGTTCAGTATAACAAGCAAGTGGGCTTTATCTAGGCTGGTGGCAGGCGCTGAATTTTGTTTCAGGTCGGCGAGCTGCACTTCAATTTCTTCCCGATCGGCGCGCTCGGTCGCAAGTTGTGATCGCAATTCTTGCACCTGGCGTTCAAGGTTGGATTTTATGGTGATGCTCGATTCTAAAAGTTTGGCTCGATCGGCGGATATTTCTCGCACTTGCTCTCGGAGCGATTCATTCACGCTATCTTTAGCAGCCATCCGATCGGCATAATCAGCTTTCAATTCCTCCAATTCTTGCCTGAGTGATTCAAGCTCACGCTTTTTCGCTTCATACCTATCCTCAAGCTCATCGTAATTCGATTGCAGCATAGCTATCTGAAAATGGGAATCGGCAAGAGCTTCCTCTGGAGTGAAGCCGAAGATAGCAGCATGAGCCAGAGCTTCCTCTGGAGTAGTGAGAGCATGACTAACCGTTTCCATAAGCGGAGAAACATCGCTCTCTGGTTGTTGTGCTGTGTTTGTACTATCCACTTTTTTCTCAGTTTCTACCGTTTCCATAAGCGGTGAAATCTCAGAACTTACCGTTTCCATAAGCGGAAAAACACCATCTGCTAACGCTTCTAAGTAGTCATTGCGACTAACTCCAGCTTGTGCCGCCACATCTGCCAACCACTGCCAAGCGGTGTCAGTGAGGTTTACAGAACGAACCTTGCGGGGAACTTCTGATTTTGGAGCAAACTTGCCTGATGTATTGCGTGCTTTGTTAGCCATTACCGTTTCCATAAATGGTTGATATCTCTATCTAACCATTTCCATAAACGGTTATCAAGAGCTTTGGCAAACCATTTCTATAAACGGCTAAATACCCTTTCAGACAGAGCTTACAAAATTAGGTATCTCAAAGTGAGATTATAAATACCAATTCCTAACGCCCAAAGGCTAGGTCAGGATAAACGCATATCCTGAGCTAGAACTTGAATCACTACAGCTCACGTCAATCCATCCCAGCAAATGTCTTCAGGGAAAGTTAGCATATCCAACCACTCACCAGTCGAAGCCTGATACTGAATTAAGCGGCGCGTTCGCTCTTGACACCATCCGACCGCATGACAACGAACCCATTGACCCCATCGTTTGACCCAGCCCCAAGCTTCCTCTACAGCAGATGCCTCTGTTGTGTTTTCCACTGTTGGTTCTGTCACAGATGATTGCTGTATTTGTTTATTTATAACTTCATCTGTGACAACCTCAAAGCCTTGCTGCTCAAGCAATTCAGCCTGTTTCAAATCTTCCACTTTTTTGACTAGGCGAACGGCTGTAAGCTCAGCCAAAACATCCCAATTTTCAGGAAGGGAGCAAACCCGCTGAGTACCCTTTGAAGTAAATTTGGTGGTGGCTTCTGGCTGATATCGGTAAGACCAGACGCGCTCAGAACCCTCTCGAATTTGTTGGGCAACCAGTTTGACGCCGATACTCGCTAGCAAGCGGTTGATGTAACGCATTGGAGCTTTCTTGTCGGGATAGCCAAGTACGTTAGCCACAGCTTTTTTCTTGCAGCGCTTGATAAAATCTCGGACTTCTGGAGAGTCAGCAGTCCAGGAACTATCAGGGTTGAGAAATTGTTCGATTCCCAGATTTTTTAGGAGTCGCAGCTTCAACCAGCGATCGGAAATGTCGGGCAGGAAGGTGCGGAGCTGTTGCTTCCACTTGCGACGCTGTAAATATTCGGCTTCTTCGTGGTTCTTAAAAAGCCATGAAGCTTCAAGTTTATTTAATAAAGCGCGGTCTTCAAACCTTACAAGCCGAACAAACTCCCACGTCCACAAAGCCGACTGTTCGATTCCTGGTAGTCGAGCCTTGAGCCGAGCTTTGATGGCTTGACAGCGTTCTGCCCAGGACGCCGAGTAACTGCGTTCTATTTCGAGAGCTTCATTTAAAGTGATATCGTCAGCGTCAAATATTTGTTTGGCCGCTTTGTCGCGACATTCTTGTTTGGCTTCCAAATGCTCGTTTGACTCTGAACTGCCAGCTTGTACCCACTGCGGAGCATAACCGCCAGCTTCAAAAGCTTTGAACAAATACCCCCGCAAATCACGCCGCTCAAAGTTTTCTTTAGCCTTGATTTTGCAGTAAGTCTCATGATGGGGCGACTGTGCTTGTTGGGCAATCGCTTCTTTTGTGGCTATGCTCAACACTTCATCGGTCAGAGTCAGGGCTTCAGCAGTTACTCGCTCTTCAATGGCTGCACTGATTTGTTTGTAGTAGGTTGCGTCACCGTCTTTAGATGACCGCAAGCCACGCTCAGCAGCAAAAACAGTAATTCTCTCAGGATGGCGGACGCGACGGCTCATTTGTAGACACTCGTCTACACCTATTGTTCCAACAAACCAACAGAACACATCCGAGAATTTGTGCAAGATGGAAATATCTACACCAGATTCTGCCGTAGGAGAATAAATCAACCACGCGGGCTTTTGTTCGCGGATAAAAGCGTCAGGGTCAGCCAAAAATTCTTTAGCCCACGCCTCAGTTACAGTTTTTGCAGTGAGGAGGATTCCTTCACCATGCGAAACCTGTAGAAGTTCTGCCATTGCCTCAGCTTTTTCAACGGAGTCAGTAGCTATGGCGGGACAGGTAGCGGCCAAAATTTGCTGGGTGTACCATTCATCAAATTTCTTGAGGGATTGACCAGCTTCAGGGATGACAAAAAATACTGGTGGTGTGTCGCCCTGGAATAAGTTTTGAATTTTGGTTGCTGCTTTGCCAGAGAGCCGGGAAATGTAGCTGACAACCCAATCGGCTTGACATCCATCTGTGAGGACAATACGATCACACTTCTGGCAAGCAAGTTCAAAGCGTTCTAAAACCTCAAGCCGTTTGTCAAAGAGCGTTCTGCTTGTCAAAAGGTGCTTGATAACACTTGCAGACTCGTCAATTATCAGGGTGCAGCCTTCAAGCCGTTCTAGAGGGATTTTAAGAAGGGAGTCTACACACAAAGTTAAGCGAGCGTCAGGGTTGGCAAACATTTTATAGCCAGCGTGAGCGTCCAGGTGATAACTGCTCAGTTTTTCGGCAAGCTGCAAGCCCAAGCTGTTGCGGTAAGTAAGGTTAATCTGAACGCCCGTTCTGTCTGCTGCTACTTTGTTTTTAAGATATTCAGTTTTGCCAGTTCCTAGCCCGCTCTTAATGGCCGTGATTTTTCCGCTTCCAGGAGCATCGGTGTCAAAGTATCGCGAATTGGTAAGGATATCGGGGGAGAACCCACGGTGCATCCGCCACAAGCGCTCATCCTGCAATTTAGAGAACAGTTCGGCGGCAGACAGCACAGCGTCAATATCGCCACCAGCTACGCAGAAATCATCTACGCCTTTGGCAGGGCCGGGCAGAGTTGCGATTTTTGCGATCGCTGTTTTGAACAATTTTGCTAGGGTGCTAGCGGCGCGAAACTCCTGACTCTGGGAATAATCCCCGACACGATGGTCAAAGACGATTGTGATTTCGCGTCCTGCTGTGTCAAGCGGTTGGAGTGTTGTGTGCAGTTCCCGCGCCGATGCTCGCTGGTATTCTGTCCCGTCTGGTTTTCTTACTGTTTCCCCACGTTCGGTGACTCTGTAACCCGTATGAATTCCAGGCAATCCAACCGCTGCATACCCGCGAGAAATTAGCGCCGCTGCCTTCTTCTCACCTTCAGTAATTACGATCGGGCAACCGCTACTAATCACCCAATCCCAAAATCCGAGCGCTTCCCCATTAAGTCCAACTGCTGGGTAGTCTGGCATTGATAACCCAGCTTTAGCCGCTACCTTTCGCCAAACTTCGACAGTTACAAGCGGGCAAAAGATTTGTAGGGGCTTCCCTTGGGGCTGAAAGTATTTGCGGGGGCGACCTTTCTTGTCAATTGCGATCGGTTCTCCACCCAATTGGCGGAAGCGACCATTAACTATGAAGCCAGTTGCAGCCTCACACTTAGCAAAATTCCTTTTTGCTTGAGCGCTGCCGTTACTGCTATTTGTTGTGGGGTCTGTGTCGCGATAAAGCAGATCATAAATAGCCCTACCGCTCGCAGGCTCAAAGTTCAGTTGGTAAACTTCAGGCAAAATGCCAGATTTTACACAATAATCATAAAAACTTAAATTTATACCCTCAATAGGGTATAGTGAAATCATGTTAGTTGCTCGACCTAAAAGCCGAGCTTTATCCAAAAGCCGCTGTTTGTCAGGTTCCAATTGTCAAAGCAGCGGTTTTTTGGCGTGTACAATTTAATCTACAATAATTGCAAGCACAAGTGGAACCAGCTTTTCTGGCGTCATATTTTGACGTTAGAAAGCTAGCTATTCGTGCAAATGAAATACTAGCTCCAAAAACCAAACTTCCCTACAAAATAGGGCATTAGCTTAAAAATGTTGATGGGTCGTATGCACTCACAGCGCTTATCACAGGGCTGCCTGTCTATCGGGGTTAACCCGCTCCTCCTAGCAACCTACTTTGGGAGATTCCCGGATTCATGCCGAACTAGTACAAATCGCGCCTACTCTTTCTCTTGTCAAAGCATTTCAAGGGCTGCCTACCGGATGCACCCCGTTCGCACGGGATTAGAGTTCC
>NZ_JAUBTF010000123.1:0-7618 GCF_036702355.1 Microcoleus sp. D3_18_C4 | reverse complement strand
AATTAATAATTAAATGGGGTCGCAAAATTAAAAATAAGGGTAATGCTTGTATCACAGTTTAAATGTGCAACAGCTTAAGGATCAAAGGCATCTCTCAAATTTTTGATTGTATTAGCGGAAATTCCCAGTAGAGAGCCTATTTTTTCATGGGTATCAGTCATGTTACCAAATCCCAATTTCTGATAACCATCTCTATCAAATCTTGAAAGATAATAAGCTACTATATAAGCATACGGGGAATTACAATCACCCAAGGAGTCTATAAGAGTATTCCAGTTATAAGGTTTTTTCACAATTAAAATTATTCATTTGTTTTGTAATACCGCTTCTCTAAGTCATTGCTACAATCGGCATCGTTGGGTTGATTTTATACAATCACCTACTGTTTATGTGGTTTGTGGGCGGGGTGCTGGAAATTCCCCAATACTGATAAGTTGCTCGCGTTCGAGGATGCGTTCTAGGAGGTTAAATTGCAGAATTTTAGCGGTTACGCGCCCTTCTGGTGTCCGTGGGACGATTGATCCTCCTTCTAGCCGAAAATGGTCTGACCATTCCTGGACACGGGGATTAAAAAAGGGAGTTAGTTGTCGTGTCTCAGGGTCGATGGAACCTAGGTCAGTTCCTTTGAAACGGTTGCAGCAAGGACAGGATAACGCTAGGTTTTCAGCTTCGGTGACCCCATCATGTTTTTCAGCAATGATGTGTTCCATTTCAAAGGCAAAGAGTGAAGCCGTTTGGGGAAATCGACAATACTCGCATTGCTCTCCGGCGCGTTGGGTCACTAGCCGACGCAGAGTGGCTGGTACATAACTCATGCTTCTGTCTGTAAGCGTTTATAGGCATGAGCTTTGGCTAAACGCACCCAATGTTCTAACAGCAAATAGCGATCGAGTTCAACTTCCTCTCTGGCCGAAAGAGTGCCGGATTTATTGCGATCGAGCAGTTCGCTCATGCGGGCTTGCAACGCAGGTGTGGGGCGGATTGCGAGGATTTCTTCTGGGCTGGGTTGACTCGCTAGCAGTTCGACGATTTGGCGATCGTCTTGGTAGGGAATGGTTTCTGCGGGGGCGAGTTCCCGAAGTGCGCGATCCAGGGCTTCCGGGAGACGATCGCCCAATTGTTGCAGTTTTTCGCCAAGGAGATCGGGAACTTCTAGGATAATTTGCATTAGCGCTGATGTGAGGATGGGAATTCCCTTGATTGTAACAAACGGAAAAAATGCCGTTAACTTAAATCCCGATCGGAGATTGAAACTGCATCGTCCGGTATTTGCAAAGTTGTTCAAAATTGAGATCACTGGCGAATTTGCCCATTGTAATCAACTCTGATTCGGCCATCTTGGGAAACCGTAACAACCGTTTCTACAGTAAAGACAGACGAACCAGGCTTGTTACCCTTAAAAGTAAAAGTCCAAGTTCCATCGCCATTGTCTACAAAAGGCGATTCCCTAGAAATACCGTGCATAGAAGCTTCAGCTCGATAGTTGCCTAAACCCCCATTAGCCCTTTCTGCTGCTTGACGGGCTAAGTTTTTTGCCCGATTGAGTTCGATATTATTGTTGATCACTCTCACGCCGTCCGTCTCAGATTCAGGAGCAGGATTAGCATTACTCAAGGTGGGGGAGACTCCAACGGCTAAAGTTGAGAGCGCTACCAGACAAGCAAGGCGGATGCTTAGTTTCATAATACAAACTGATTTATAGTTTGATAAAGTCTACGAGACTTGTCCGAAAAAACCCGGTTGAATTTTCAATTTTTAATTTTCACTTGTGAATCGGCTGGCGTTTCCCCACCGTACAAATAGCGGTAACTCATCCGAGAAATCTCCCGAATCAATGTTTGAGCTGGCTTCTCTGTTTCCGGTGAATGCTTCACCATCACCGCCACCAAATAACGCTTACCATTCGGCAAATCCACCATCCCCGCATCCGCTAGCATTGTATCAATGTTGCCGGTTTTGTGAGCAATAACTGAACCTTCGCCTAAACCTTTCGGCAGCAAAGAATCATTTCTAGTTTGGCGCATGATTTGCAAAATGCGATCGCGCGATTTGACGGATACCAAATTACCCCGATCAATCTGGGCTATGATATTAATCAAATCCTGCGGACTGGTAGTATTAGTTCCCTCCAAATCAGGCAAATTATTGCGGAGAACCGTCGCCCTCAAACCCCAATTGGCAAACTGCTGATTCAACACCTCAGCACCTCCCAACAACTCAATCATCATATTTGTCGCCGTATTGTCACTGACAACAATCATCTTTTGGGCAACTTCCAAAGCCGAATACTTCTTGCCAGGAGCCTGGTCTTGCATATCCCCAGAACCGCCGACAATGTGTTCGGACTTCAGCGTCAGCATCTGATCTAACTGCACTTTGCCCTCATCTACTGCTTGGAAAAAAGCTACTAAAATTGGCACTTTAATTGTGCTAGCTGAAGCAAAAGCAGTATCGCCATTAAAATTTAGGTAGCTTCCAGTATCTAAATCGACTAGAAATATTCCGGCTGTCAAACTAGGATTTTCTGTTGCTAAAACCTGAACTTGGGTTTTCAAAGCTCCTAATTCTTGATTCAGTTGCAGCACTTCTGGGGTTGCCGATTCCGCAGAGGCGCTATCGGCTTGGTTTTTCTGCCCTGCGGTGGTTTGTTCTTCTGGCGCTACAGTGGATGCTCGACTCACAGCATTTACCACCGACAGCAGCGTACCGCAAATCACCGCTATCCCAACTCCTAAAATCAGCAAGCGAGTAGCGTACACCAACGGTGGCACGCTCCGAGGTGCAGAGCGTTTACCCGGTCTCTCACTCGCTTTTGGGCGCGGTTTAGGCACGGGGGGTTTTTTGGCATCTGCGGGGATTACCGTGTCTGAAATGCGAACTGGGGGCGAACTGGGAAGACTTCCACGGGTGGTAGGGGGTGGGGCAGTTGGGATCTGGGTGTTGGGATTGCTGGCGATCGAACTCACATTTTCCCGCTCCTGATTGGGATCGGGAAACTCAAACATATCAACAGCAGCGAGGCCTTTTTTGCGGGGTTGGCGAGTCTTCGACTGCGGAGTTTTGCTGGTTCTGGGTTTTCTGGGGTTAATTGCCGATCGAGGATCGGATAAAAAGTCTTGTGTAGTAAATTCTTCCGAAGATGTGGGAGAATTGGCTCCATTTCTGCTGCCGCGGCCCTGTTGCGGTGGCAAAGTCGCAGGTTCGGGCGATCGAATTTCTGGGTTGCCGTTTTGCGGTTGCGGAGGGCGGCGGCGGCCCGATTTGCCAGACTGACTTGCTTTGCCGGACTTAGGCTGCTTTGAGCCGGAGTTGGGAGAAGATATCGAGGATATCACGGATAATATCGATCCTTTGGGAAACCGCTCTGCCACGTCTTACTCCTTCATCACTAATGTAAAGTTCAAGTTTAAGATTTTTCAGCTTGCCAGCCAATCAATTTTAGATTTTAGATTTTAGATTTTAGATTTTAGATTTGCCCCAGACGCTGCATGGTATCAGCAACCGGGTTTATTGCTCGCAAATTATCGCAAAGCTTAGGTTTTTAGTCAAGAAACCCTGTTATGAAGGTGACAAGTGGGTGCAGGAAAGTTCTCTGTGAAAAAAATCCTCAATCTCACATCCCCAATTATCAGCATTTCTCCTAGCTATCCATTGGATTTTCCGGCAACGCCCCATCCAGAGTATCAGAATTTGCCTCTCGTGGGTAAGTTTTGATTGCCCACTCTGTTTGGCGGAGGACGCCCCGCAGCATGGCGACTTCATCCACTGTCGGATAGGCTCTGTTGTACAAACGCCGAAATTTTTCCATCCGGCTTGCTGCTGTGTGCTGCTGCAAATATCCTATTTTGAGTAACAGCGTTTCTAGTTGCTGGTAATATCCCTCTAAATTTTCCAAAGGAGCCGATTCCTTCTGGCCACTGACAACTGACAACTGACAACTGACAACTGACTTGTATATTTCGTAACAGCAGATAGCGACGGCTTGAGCGAGATTTAGGGAAGTGTAGGCATCGCTGCTGGGAATGCGGATCAGGCGTTGAGCGCGGTTTAATTCGGCATTGGTCAAGCCACAGTCTTCTCGGCCGAAAATGAGGGCGCTGGGGGCTTCTAGGAGCCAAGGCAAGGCCTCTGCGGGTTCTTCTAGTTGTGTTGGCAACGATCGACTATCATCTCCTGTAGTTGCGATCGCTCTGACACACCCAACCAAAGCAGCGGGCAAACTCTCGACTACTTTCGCCGTTTCCAATATGTCGGCGGCGCGAACTGCCATCAGTCGGGATTCTTCCCCTAAATAATCGCATTGGGGATTTACCAAAACTAATTGGTGCAAACCCATATTTTTCATCACGCGGGCAACAGAACCCACATTCAAGGGCCCTGCTGGTTCGACTAAGACTATTCGGATGTTGGCGTCGGCCTTTTCGAGCATTTTTATTTGGGAGGTGTTTGGCAGAAATTAGGTTGTTTCCTTAGCAACAGGCAAGAGGCGTGTTCCACAATCAAATTTAACTCTTGTGGAACACGCCTCTTGCCTGTTCATAAAAATGGTACAAGATGTGAAGTAGTTAATCTATTGTCAAAATTAGCATGGCTAAGCAACGATCGAAATCTGATTTACCGACAAAAATGTGCTCAGTGTGCGATCGACCTTTTACTTGGCGCAAAAAATGGGCGGACTGCTGGGATGAGGTCAAATACTGCTCCGAACGTTGTCGTCGCCGCCGTTTGGCGGCTCAAGATTAAGAATTTAGGGCAAGTTGCTCGAACAAAGCTAAGATTGCAAAGGAAAAATTTTAGGTTATTAGGTTATAAATTATGGCATCGCAACAAGTGCAACCAAAATTAGTTATTCACGGCGGTGCCGGCAGTTCTCTACACAGTAAAGGCGGAATTGAGGCGGTGCGGAAATCGCTTTACGATGTTTTGGAGGAAGTTTATCCGCTGCTGAAAGACGGTGTAAGTGCCGTAGATGCAGTGGTGCGGGGGTGCCAATTGTTGGAAGATGACCCGCGATTCAATGCCGGTACTGGTTCTGTGGTGCAGTCGGACGGTCAAATTCGGATGAGTGCTTCGCTGATGGATGGTTTGATGCAGCGTTTCAGCGGGGCGATTAATGTTTCTCGCGTTCAACATCCGATCGAACTTGCTCAATTTTTGCAGCATTCGGACGATCGAGTTCTCTCTGATTTTGGTTCGGCGGAATTGCTGCGAGAACTTCAATTACCGATTTACGATCCGATGACGGATTTGCGTTTGCACGAGTGGATGCAGGAACGCCAAGGCAATTTTAGCAAAGCAATGGCTGACGTGGTTGCCGAACCGGCCGGTGTGGGTACGATCGGAGTCGTAGCTTTGGATGTGCATGGACGCTTGGCTGCTGGGACTTCTACTGGTGGCAAGGGTTTTGAGCGCATCGGGCGGGTTAGCGACTCGGCAATGCCGGCGGGAAATTACGCGGCCCAAAGTGCGGCGGTAAGCTGTACGGGAATTGGCGAGCACATTATGGACGAGTGTTTGGCGGCGCGAATTGTGATTCGGGTAACGGATGGTTTGAGTTTGAAAGCTGCTTTTGAGCGTTCTTTTACTGAAGCTGACGAACGTCAACGGGATTTTGGCGCAATTGGAATTGATGCTAGCGGGGCGATCGCTTTAGGCAAAACTAGCGAGGTGATTTTGGGTGCTTTTCACAATGGTATGGAAATGGGCGATACTTTGGAAATGAGCAAGGGAACGTTGATTTTTATTGCTTAAAATGGCGATCGAAATTATCCTCCTAAAAGTTAGGAAATTGTTGACAACTTGCTGAATATAGCAATCCTAAGTCAGTACCAATATGTAGGGGTATTGCCCCCATGCCTACCCCCAGGGATCGGTGCAACCACGGGGGGTAGGCCCCTACAACAATTACACAATTCATTTAGGATCGCTATATATGTATTGGCGGTGTGGTATGTTAATTTAAATCCTCCTCACCGCCACTACCGATGACTCAACAGGAGAATCTCAGTGCGATCGCTCAACCTCCGATCGCTCCAAAGAAATTAGAAAAGTTGGTCAAGTTATCTAGGCGCAGTCTATGGGTAACTGCTGTGCTTGCCTTTAAAGTTCCAATTGTTGCCTACTTTTACACTAAACGACGAATTGCTTGTTATATTGCTTTGCTGCTTAGTAGTTTGATGGCTGTATTGACTTTATTCATAGTTTTTCCCAGAGAAATCCCGAAGGGCAGTACGCTTCCTGCTACGGCATTCTATACATTTTCGGCGTTGCTGAATCAAGGTATGAATACTGCCGGAACGGGAACATCCTGAAATTTTAGGTAATGTATTAATACTTTAATAGAGTGCCTGAGCATTTCCGCGCACTTAGAATAATAAAGAGTCTTCCGATGTAGTCTTGCCAGATAATGTCTCAACCTCGTATTTTCATCTTCTAAGGAGTGTCATATAAGTCTTACTAATGATGTGATCTTCATCAGGAATAAACATCGGATAGACTGGGTATCCATCCGTGACATAAAAATAGCATTTCCAGGCACTTACCCTGTC
This sequence comes from Microcoleus sp. D3_18_C4, assembly GCF_036702355.1. Classification (NCBI taxonomy): domain Bacteria; kingdom Bacillati; phylum Cyanobacteriota; class Cyanophyceae; order Oscillatoriales; family Microcoleaceae; genus Microcoleus; species Microcoleus sp. D3_18_C4. The sequence goes on along the minus strand of NZ_JAUBTF010000123.1, from coordinate 1,070 downwards.
TCACAACGATTCAAACGTCTCGGAACTATGATCTCCTAATACCCATCCTAAAATTCCTGACCGAAAGTGGTCAACGGCTGTCCACAGCCAGATTTTGTGTGTTTTTTATATAAGTCTGTAATTCATCAAGCTCACCGACTTCTGGCATAACTTCGGGGTCATAAACATCTGGTAATAGTTTTCCCACAAGTCTTACCCAAGTTATTAGGGTGGTGTGATGAACTCCTTTGATTCGCTAATCGCCCAAAAACCCATAAGCTGTCGCGCATTTAAATTGTATATTCAGGGCGAGCGGGACGCCCACCCCACAAGACTTTGATTGTTTTTTAACAGACAATTTAAATGTAGAACAGCTTACCATTGACGTACATTTTTAGGCATTCCCGTTTCACAGTCTCACTGTCACCTCGCTGTTACTCATAATCATCGATAAATTGACGGCCACATTTGACACAAATGTGGTTCTATTTTCCTTTTTTCTTACCGTTTTTACGGATATGGGTTGATTTACACTCAGGACATTGCATGGTGATTCCCTATATTTATACTATAATTATGCAACACCACTGAAAGTTTATTTGACCATGCAATTTAAATGCGGATTAGCTTAACGATAATTCAGTAGGCGCAAATAAACCTGACTATGTAACAAAATGTAAACCTCTACTCACCTGGGTGATTACATTCCTACGGAGCGCGAAACTAACGTTTCATTACCCATAACATAATTAATATATTTTTAAGATTCATCTACTTTAAATCATGGAAAGCTATTTTAAACTCAGCCACAGGTAAACTCGCGACCTTGGTTGTCTGCCAGAGATTTTAGTGCTAATCTATTAGCAAAATAAAAGGGGTCATGGCAAAAAACGACTTCAAATAATATATAAGTTAACAATTTGGCTCATCCAGGTCAGGAAGTCGATCTGTAGCCTCATTTTGGGAATCAAAAGGTGAGATAAATGAAAAAAATCAAGGAAACAGCAAGTGAATTAATTAGGGCTTGCTGAATATATCGATGGCACTTGACGTAGCCTGGGTTATGCGCTCGCGAGAGCGAGGGTAAAGTG
>NZ_JAUBTF010000122.1:0-8136 GCF_036702355.1 Microcoleus sp. D3_18_C4 | reverse complement strand
GCCGTTTTTATCAACAAGGTATGCGGGCCGCAACCCTTATACAGTCTATCTCGTAGACCTCTTTGTCACCCCCCCAGTCTCAAAACTCAACACGGAGAATTGATGTTTCACCAATCCGGCGGCTGCTGCGACGGTAGTTCGCCCATGTGCTTTCCCGATGGCGAATTGATAATCGGTGATGGTGACGTATTGCTGGGTGAAATAGGCGGTTGTCCCTTTTATATTGCAGCGCAGCAATACAAATATTGGCAGCACACGCAGTTAATTATAGACGTGGCATCGGGGCCCGGAGGTAGCGATTTTTCCCTGGAAGGGCCGGAGGGAGAGCGTTTTATTACTCGTTCTCGCTTGTTTGTTAATGCTGATTAATTAGTTATTGAAAACGCGAGATATGTGAGATTGCCGACTGTTTAAAGAAGTCGGCAATCAGGGTGTTTTTTATGGGGGCTTACTTATATACGCCTTTCCTCAATAAATGCAGTGCCGTCAAAAATGCCATCTTTAAAAATTTGAGTGCTACGAACTCGGTGATTGTCTGACACTAAAGTGATTGTTTCCACAAAAGTAATCAGTGCGTTACCCTCAGTTTTTGTTGACCGAAAGCAGATAATGTCCTGACCCGCATCCCACGCGACCCCCGAAAAATCAGCATAACTGCTAGAAAATAATTTCAGCATCCGATTTTCATATTCACCTTCAAAATTTAGCTGAAGGCGAGAACCATCTGAGTATTCATAGTTGTTAACGTGTCGGTGGTGACTCCCCTCAATCCCGATGCTTATAGTACACAAAAAGCTGCGTAAAAAATGTCCGCGAGTATCAGTCTTAATAAATTCGCCTTTCCAAGTACCAATTTGACGTATGAAAATTTCCGGTACTTTCTCTAAATCAGGAGAGTTTAGAGGGTTGACGGTATCTTCATGAATTCCCAAATCGTTATTCATTAATTAGCCTCCGGTTTATCTAAAAAAATTGTCCAAACTTATAAGGGCGTTTTGTGGGCGGGGGCGGTTTTTTTTAACCTGTCTGCACCCTTTAAAGTTATTGGTGAACCCGCTCCTATAGGACGATTGAAATTTGGCTAACGACGACCTATTTTCCGACTCACCTCACGGCTAGTGCGTTGATATTCATGGACAATAGGTAATCTTTCAGCTTGAAAATTTTCTAGCGCTTCGGCAATGTTAGCACTATCTCTGAGATGTTGTGCTAAACACAGACCATCTTCCCAACCGGAAGTCATACCTCTAGCGCGTGTAGAGCTTTTGGCGTGGGCCGCATCTCCAATTAAGATAACACGACCATCATAGATTTTTGGTAGGGGGTCAATGTCATAGGAAAAACGACAGACAATATTTTCCACAGGGGTTGATTCAATTACTTTTCGCGCATCCTCTGGAAGTTTGGCTAGTTCTTGGGGAGGAATGGTAATATTATTAGGTTGTAGTTTCCCGATTTCGGAGTCTGTGCGCTCTTTTTCAATAAAGAAGCCCCAATGAGTGCGACCTCCACCAATGTGAAAGAAGTTGGCATAAATTCCCCTACCGCGTACATAAACAAAAAAGTTTCCTTCTGGACAGAAGCTGTGATCTTCGACAATTCCTCGCCAGACGATATCGCCTAAATAAAACAGTTCAACGCCTGGAACTATAAATTGACGAACTTTTGAGACGATTCCATCGGCACCAATTAAAAGATCGCCTTCCCATTTTGTGCCATCTTTAAAGAGGGCGATCGCACTGTGCTCGGTTTGAGCGATCGATGCTAATTCTGCGTTAAAATGAATACACTCAGGGGGTAACTCGCCGAGGAGTGCTTCTAAAATAGCTTTGCGGTGTACCAGCATTCCTGGGAGTTCATTTTCTTCATAGGTGACGGGTTCGGAATTGATGACACCGCCGCGGAGGTTGCGAAACTCGAATAATTTAACCGCATCGCCTGAGTTAATAATTTTTTGGCTAATTTGAGGGTTTCCTTGATGCAGCGCTTTCATACCTGCTTGTACGATCAGAATTCCACATCCATCGGTGCGCGGTTGGGGTGATTTTTCAAACAATGTAACTTGAAACCCTTTCTCTATAAGCAAAATTGCCAGATAAGCTCCTGATGTTCCTGCGCCGATAATACCTATCCTGCTTTGGGACGAAACCATTTGTGCTTCTCCTGATTTAAGATTGCCGATCGGTCCTCAACTATTATTGTAATTAAGGAAAATCTAATTTGCGCGATCGTCCAATTGCGGATTGAGCTTTTGTTGATAGCGACAGGTTTCAAGCTGCCGCTAAAATCAGTATCTAAGCTGATGCAGGATTAATGTTTAATTGATGACTTCAAAATTCACGCACTCAAAACTTAAGACTACTTTAAGCTTGAGTATTTTTAATGAGAGCCACTTCAATTTTGTCACTAGCCTTTTGACTCACTTGGGCGCGCAAACCTGGTCCAAAAAAAGTAGCTATTTTATCTTGCTTTTCTTCCCAGACTTCGATCGGCATTAGCGGCGAATAAAACTCTAGAATTAACCCATAAGCACCATCAACATTAACTTCCCGAAACCCTTGCAGGATGGGCCGTTCCTCGTCTGTCGGGGCCAGGCCCAGGCGCTCCAAAGCATCATCTAAGTGCGCTGGTTGGCCGTAGCGAAATCGAGTGACATCTTTGCGGACTTGGTTTTGAGTATCTGTGGCCTGACTTTCTCGCAGGAGGAGAACTTCAGCAGAGGTAGGTTCGGTGAAATCCACTGGTTCGAGTTCGGCCGCTTTCAGGGCCAAACCTCCCAGCAACAGCGGAATTCCATAAAAAAAACCGGCTAGGTTCAGGGTAGGTCTGTCTGTGAAGTAGGCTCCAAACCCGACTGCTGCTATAATACCGCCCACAACTAAGGCTAGGTTTGCTAAAGAAATTTTGCGTAACATATTAGTGAGGTAAGTAGTCGGACAGAAATAATATACTTTAATTATTATCTGTCAAAAAGTCTTGAATAAATTTAGTTTTTTTGCCAAAATACCTGCAAAAACTGCTAGCATCTATGAGCGCGGGAGCGGTGTGCATCCACAGTCTTGTCTCTAGGTTCAGAAGCTTATCCTGCCGGACTCGCCCGGGCACGCCATCGGTAAATATCCGTGTTAATTGCGCGGCGTTGGTTCCAGAAGGCAATCGAGATCGGCAGTATCATCAAAGTATACAGAGTGGCGATCGCGATCAACACTCTTGCCCTTTCAACCATTTTTCGGACATGATTAAAGACGAAGACAAACAAACTGCTGGAGCAAACAAGGCGGTTTTGGAGCAGATTAACTCGCTCAAACGCGAAGATGAAAGGCTTTATAATATCTTAGCGATCGATGTCTGGGCCCTAGCCAAGACAATGGATGAATATCAACCGGGATTTTGGGCTGCTTTTATGAAAAACCGGGAGAAGGCTCTGAAGCGATTTTTAGCTGGAATGATGAAAAATAAACCCGCAGATACCAAACGTCCGCCTTTTTTGCGCTAAAATGTGGCTGGAGTTTGGCTGAAGTTTTGATGTACAATCAAACTATAACACAGACAAAAAAAACCTGAGCAGGTTCATCACTTCCCTTATAAAAACAGTGAAGAATTTGCCCAAAAAGGTATGTCGGTGAATTAAGAATCTCCGTCTGTTCGCAGGGGGGAATGTCAAATATTTTTGTTAATAGTAGCAAAGGCAAAAAACCATGGATGCACAAACAATCAAAGAGCGCGTAGCAGAGATCGAGAGCAAGCGGGAATCCCTCGTGCGGCTGTTAGATCGATCGGACTTGGGGGCCCTGAGAATAGATGTGAGTCAGGCGATCGAAGAAATTGACGATCTCTTAGAAGAATTCAAGCGTACTTTTAACAGCTAAGTAGTCATTAGTCAGTAGTCATTAGTCATTAGTTGTCAGGGGGTCGGCTAAGCTGTCGCGCATTTAATTTGCACATAGCAATCCTTTCGTCAGTTATAAATGTGGTTTGGGTTTCTAGTCGGGATGGGCTTCTAGCCCATCCCAGATATGGGAAGGACGAGCTAGAAGCCCATCCCACAAATCCTGCAACGATTGCTATAGTTATGCTAGTAAAAATCTTGTGGGGTGGGCATCTTGCCCGCCCAAAAAGTCAAAATTAAATGCAGTACAGCTTAATAACTAACAAGAACGCACCACTGCTAACTGCAAATTTGACAACTGACAACTGACAACTGACAACTGACTAATTCATCACCATATCCATCAAAATTTGCTGAGAGCTCACTTCCGGGCAATTAGCAGGTGGCCGCCGCTGAGAGTAGTGTCCCCCAGACTGCAAATCCCAAGCTTGGCGGTTGTCAGCCAGCATTACTCCCAAAATTTCTTGTAATTCCTTGGCAATTGTTGGATCTTCCACCTGAACTATGGCCTCAACCCGTCTTGTGAGATTGCGCTGCATCCAGTCAGCAGAACCAATATACACCTCTTCGTCGCCACCGTTGAAAAAATAAAACATCCGAGAATGCTCTAAAAAGCGGCCGATAATACTGATAACTCTGATATTTTCGCTAACACCCTCAACGCCGGGACGCAAACAGCAAATCCCCCGAATAATCAAATCAATTTTAACTCCCGCTTGCGAAGCTTCGTACAAAGCAACAATGATTTGAGGGTCAACTAAAGCATTCATTTTAGCGACAATGCGGCCACAGCTACCGATGCCGCCTTCGGCCTGCAAGCGGCAGAATTCTGCCTCGCGGCGGATTAAAGCTAAAAATTGATCGCGCATATTGACCGGTGCCACCAATAATTTGCGATAAGATACCTGCCGCGAATAACCAGTCAAATAGTTAAACAAATCCGTCAAATCCGATCCCAAATCCTCGCGACAACTCAACAAACCCACATCGGTATAGAGTCCGGCTGTTTTGGGATTGTAATTGCCAGTGCCGATGTGGACGTAGCGGCGGATGTAATCGTCCTCGCGACGCACTACCATCACAATCTTGGTGTGGGTTTTGAGTCCCACCAAACCGTAAACTACGTGGACTCCTGCTTGTTCTAACTTGCGAGCCCAATTAATATTATTTTCTTCGTCAAACCTAGCTTTGAGCTCTACTAAAACGGCTACCTGCTTGCCGTTTTCCGCTGCTTGAATTAAGGCGCTGACGATCGGCGAATCTCCAGAAGTGCGGTATAAAGTCATCTTAATCGCTAACACGGAGCGATCGTGCGCCGCCTCAGTAATAAACCGCTGCACCGTCGCCGCAAACGAGTGATAGGGATGGTGTAGCATCAAATCCCCCTGCCGGATGACGGTGAAAATATCCTCGCCCTCGTCAGCATCCAACATCAATTTGCCTAAAATCATTGGCGATTCCGAGTTCCGCAAACGGGGCGGCACAACCGGAGTCCAAGGTGGGTCTTTCAGTTCCGGCACGGGCAGCCCCACAAAAGACATCAAATCCTTGAGGCCTAGCAGCCCCTCTACGACGTAAACATCTTGCTCACCGAGATCCAGCTCCTCCATCAGCATATCTCGCAGCGCAGGCGGCATAATCGCTTGAATTTCCATCCGCACCGCAGAACCTCCAAACCGACGCTTGCGGAGTTCCTGTTCTATTGCCAGCAGCAAATCCTCCGCCTCATCTTCCTCCACCGTCAAATCGGAATTGCGAGTAATGCGGAACGGGTGATATTCCTGAATGTCCATCCCCGGAAACAAAGCTTCTAAATTGTGGGCAATCACCTGTTCTAGGGGCACGCCAGTCCAAACCGGAGATTTGCCCCTCTGCTGCCACTGTAAATCCCCCGGTAGTGGCAAAAACCTCGGCAAAACCTGCGGTACTTTGACGCGGGCAAATAATTCTTCCCGCGTGTCGGGATCCCTAACTACTACTGCTAAATTGAGACTGAGATTGGAAAGGTAGGGGAATGGGTGGCTGGGGTCAACTGCTAGGGGAGTGAGTACGGGAAATACTTGTTCTTTGAAGTAGCGGTGCAAGTAATTCCGCTGTTCTTGATTGAGGTCAATGTAGTCGAGAATGTAGATGCCGCTTGCTGCTAGTTTCGGCCGCAGGGTTTGCTCAAAATAGGCGTGTTGCTGAGAAACCATCGGCAAAAGCCGCTGGTTAAGGGCATCTAGCTGTTCTTGAGGCGTGCTGCCGTCGGAGGTCAATTTGCTGACTTTTGCTTGTACTTGCTGTTTGAGGGCGGCCACCCGCACCATAAAATATTCGTCTAGGTTGGAGCTAAAAATAGCTAGAAATTTGAGCCTTTCGAGGAGGGGCGTGCGGGGGTCGAGGGCTTCGTGGAGCACGCGGTTGTTGAATTCTAGCCAGCTTTGTTCTCGGTTGAAGTAATATTGAGGATCGCTGAGGTTGATTTCAGTGTAGGTTTTGGCGGGCGTCTTTTTTGGCTTGGGCATGGTTTGAGGGAGTCTATGGGAGGCTCGGTGATGGCATCTCTAGAAATAGTATTGTAGGTTAAAGGATTTGTTCGCATCTGCTTTTGGTCGATCGCACGTTTTTGTCGGTCATCCGCGAGGGTCTGGTATGCAATATGTGTAGGGACAGGGCAGTAGGGACACGGCACTACCGTGTCCCTTGTATGTTAAGAGTAGTCTGCTGGAAGACGATGAAAAAGTCTATCTGCTTCGGTCAGGTGAAGCTGGCGTGTCCCTGAGACCTTAATGAGTCTGTTGCGTAGATTAGCTCCCTAGATCCGAACGGTGACTGGTTTGATCCTGACACTGGACAGTATCTTAGGCCACTTTTTAAGTTGAGCCTGCATTAACAAGGTTACTTTCTGTGACCTGTCCTGATTCTGCACTTGTGCAGTTGAGAGCCAATGGAGGTAAGCGTACTATGACACAAACAGTTCTCGGCATCGACATCAGCAAGAAAACCTTTAATGTAGCCTTGATGCTGGAGAACGGCAAAACTAAACCCAAAGTCTTCTCCAATGACCCAGAGGGCTTCCAACAACTACTCACTTGGCTGAATCGACATCATTTGATACTCCCCATGCCTAAAGGCGAGGGGATTCTTGAAGAGTCCAAATACGAACTTTCAAGGGCAAAATCAAAGCGCCCCTACCGACTCCTTTTAGGCACAGCCCTAGAGTTGCCACTACTTTTCGCAAAATCATTAAAGTCAGTGAAGGAGTCGCCTCCTCCACTGCTCTCCAAAACGGAACGTGATAGTTTCCCATCATTCCGCTCCTCAATAAAACGGCTGTTGTCATCAGTACGTCATTCCCAACATATCGTTTTCCCAAACCCAGAGGCTTGGTTCCACTGGTGGCTTAGGTTTAGCACTTTTACAGCTAGATTTGTTACCGAGACTGCCATCATTGGCGGTCTTTGTGTCGTGGCAATGTCGATGAAGTAGCTGCCAATTATCATAAGATTCCTTTCCACCTTTCGATTTAGGGATGATGTGGTCAACTTCTATCGAATCTCCATCTTTGAAGTAGTTATCGCAGTGAGCGCATTTCCCTTTTTGTCGCTTGAGTAGTTTGGCTACTCTTGCGGGTATTTCGGGGTGTTCTCCCATTCTTGAACTCCAGTATATCCAGTCCCCCTCATAGGGTGATGCCATCCCTTTTACTTTTACATAGCGTTTTATTTCAGTGGAGCTATGTTGTATTAGCTTTAAAGGATTATTACCCTCTCCGGTTGCGAACACCCAGTTATTGCCTTCTACAGTTTTGAAGTATTTGCGGCGTATCCACTTTTTGCTTTTGTTCCTAGGACGATGATGACCCCATTTTAGAAGCTTCCAAACCACTAAGTGCCACAGCCTTGAAAATATTTTTTGACTGATGACTGTTGAGAAGTAGTTACACCAACCCCTAATGATGGGATTGAGATTTTTTATTAAAGTCGCTTGGTTTATCCCACGCGACTTATTTATTACTTCAGCAACTTTTTTTTCTGTAGTGCCTTTCCTGACTTTCCTTGCTGGGGGTGATAATAGTCTTAAAACCTAATAATCCGCCCCTGGTTCTTTCTCCGGAATTGTATTTCCCAACGGGGAATTGCCTGAGGTTTAATCCTAGGAAGTTGAATCGGGGTTGTTCATCATCTAATATCAGGTTCGGGTAATTACTTATAATGTGAATTCGGCCGCTCGAACTTGAATTCGGGCGCTCGAACTTGAATTCG
>NZ_JAUBTF010000121.1:0-8333 GCF_036702355.1 Microcoleus sp. D3_18_C4 | reverse complement strand
TATCATTATTATTCACTTAGATTTCTATACAAAGAGGTATTGACAAAATATACTCCCTTCTAACTTGTTACGAATGACCTCTCCCTGACTGTGCACCACCCGCTGTGCCCGAAACCGATAGGTTCCCGCCCGAATTTGCGCCACTAGCAGCGGTTTTTTCACCTCCCACCAGCGCCGTAACTGCGAGACATCATTATTGAAGTGATAGTGCTGGCGGCGGACGCACACCCACTGGTAAGCGTGATCGATGACATCATCGCTGGTGAAAAGTTCGATTAAAGGCGATCGCACCGAAAGTACCAGGAAAGGGAATTAGGCAGCGTTGCGATTTGTGCGGGCGATGCAGGGGAATAGCGTATCTTACATATAATTAACAGAGGCGCAGTCAGCAATAGCTATAATGAAAGAAAAACTCACGCAACGCCTCAAATCACTCCAAGCCGAATTTGAAGCCGGACAAAATCTCCTCGCAGACTATGAAAGCAAAGAGCGTTCATTGCGCGAAACACTCCTGCGAATCAGCGGAGCAATTATGGTGCTCGAAGAAATGCTCGCTGACTCAGTAGAAGAGATAAAAAGCCAAGAGAAACAGACAATCGATATTCACGCAGAAACACAACCGCAAGGTGAACTGGCGCCAGCAGGAGAAGGGACGTAAGGGCCGAATTCTCCTCCGACTATAGTGGTCTACAGTCAACTCGTACAAAACACAAAATGGAAGGAGGAACAAATGGACAAACAAAGCACGCACCAAAAGAACCCAGCAGCACCCACTCGATCGCACCCTACCAAAAATAGCGTAAAATCTCCGGAACGCCAGGAGGACGACTTGCAAGGGGCGATCGGTAACAGGCAAATGGGACTGCTGATGGACACACATCCCCACATCTCGCCATCCAGTCTAAACGCCACGATGGAAGGCGAGATGCCAATGCTGGGGGATATGATGCCAGTCAGTTCAGGGACGATTCAGCGTCAACCCTTATTCGGGGGTTTGTCCCAGGAATTGGCGGCGACTCAGGATGTGGAGTCGGGAAGGTTGAGGGAGTCGCGGTTTCGGCATGATTTTAGTCAGGTGGGGATTGATAGGGGAGGTTTGCCACCGATACAGGCAAAGTTGACCATTGGCGCACCGAATGACAAGTACGAACAAGAGGCCGATCGGGTAGCATCCCAGGTGGTACAACAAATCAATGCCCCCGTTTCAGTCCAGTCATCTCAAGGGCAGCCTGTACAGCGAACCGAAGCCCCGGAAGAGGAAGAAATACAGGCAAAACCGGAGATTACCTCACTACAAAGAAAGGGAGCGATCGCGGGAGGGGAAGCTTCAACTGATTTGGACACCGCTATTAACAGTGCAAAAAGCAGTGGACAGCCTTTAGAAGCGGGATTGCAACGGTCAATGGGGCAGGCGATGGGGGCGGATTTTAGTGGGGTGAAGGTGCATACGGATGCTCAGTCGGATCAGTTGAATCAATCGATTCAGGCGAAGGCGTTTACGACGGGGCAGGATGTGTTCTTTCGGCAGGGGGCGTATGATCCGGGGAGTAGAGGGGGGCAGGAGTTGTTAGCGCATGAGTTGACTCATGTGGTGCAGCAGAAGGGGGCGGCGGTGCAGAGCTCGAAACATATAGGCAACACCTCTAAACTGAGCGCAACAGAAAAACCAGAATGCAACACCCAGATTCAACGAACTATCATTATCGGAAAGGAAGAGAAATCCCGGGATAAGGACGTCAAACAAGTTTGGGAAAAATTTATAAAAGGAGAGAAAGCAGAACTAGGAGACAGAAAGATCATTGAAAATCTAATTCGCTTAGCCCCTCCACCAATAGAGTGTACATCGTGGGAGAAATTTGTAGAATTAGTGGTGGCAAAACGCGAACCAAAGGAATCATTGAAAAGGAAAAGAAACGATAAACCTGAAAATAATTTACCGCGGGTACGCGATCGAGCAGTAGGCATGAATGTGGATTGGAACACCCATCGAGTCTTCAGACCCGAGAGGCGACTGCGGCGGTTAGTAAAAAAACAGGGAAGGGATATAGCTGGGAGAAATGTATATATGGTAAAAAGACGTAAGTTGGATAATAGCGGTTTTTTCAAAATAATAACTGTTTCACATCCAGCAGGGCAGGTGGCAAGAAGTGAAGTAAACAAACCTATAGATCAATTAATGGCGAAGTACAATACGGGACATTCCGAAAACATAACAGATGTCATAGAGAGCTCTGATTGGGATATGATGAAAAATTCACAAAGGGTAAAAGAGGCAACAACCCGCGAACAATGCAAAGATTGTCGGTATAATTATCCCAGTAAGGTGGAGAAGGAAAACCACTTTTTTGGATTTCCATATTCAGCACCGGAGGATCACATAGATGGTAAAAATTCATTATATATGAAACTAAAAAATAATAATGGACATGTGCACAAAGGGATGACAAAAGAGGAAAAAGCTCTATTTCATCAGGCAGCAGCAAGTGCGACAAATGCCCGCCAGAATGAGCAAAAAACAAAACTAGAAGAAGCACAAAAAAATCTAAGTAAAGAAAACAGTGAAGACGAATACGAATCGGACAATGATGAATGGTATGTGGATCAATCTCTAGCAGAATTATTAGGAATAGAAGGAGGATATATAATAATAGGGAAGGCGAAAGTGACCCCAATACCACTCACATGGCAAATGAAAGGTGGAGAAGAAGAAAATAATTTAAAAGAATGGGTAATGAAACAAATTGATAAAAGAAAAAAAGAGAACGAAGCAGAAGCGGAAGACGGCAACGAAGCAGAAGCGGAAGACGGCGACGATGAGAGAGAAAACGAAGAACGGGATAAAAAAAGAAGAAAATTTGGAAAGAAAATAAACAAGGAACAACAACAAGAAAGCGTTCAGTAAAAAGCAAGACAAAAAACAAAAAATTAATGTCCATAAAACGAAAAAAAAGGTCGTAAATATTCCAGAAAAAAAAAGTGAATGGCAAACGAAAAAAAAGAAAATAAATTCAATGTAGCAATTAAGGAATAAAAAAGGAGAAAAAAAAAAGAACGAAAAGAAGAAGAAGGAAAAAGGAAAAAAAAATCAAAGCAAAAGAGACACGCACCAAATTTCGGCATTCATGGTATTCTAATATGAAAGAAAGTGCCATCGCCTGTTATTGTATGGAGCGTTAACGACTCAGGCACCACCAATAAGGGTGTTAGTTATGTCGCCCTTGCTTGTCCGTTGCATATTCAGCAACATCGCTCCCCATCCAATCCGACAACAACCAACCCTCAACAGCAAACCAACCCCACTCCTCACCCACCGCCACCACCGCCGAACGTATTCCCCAATGCGGTTCTCGCCCGCACCTTGCTCATAAAGCTGAGAAACCCGTTCAGCGAACCTCTCCACCGTCTTCGACGCTATCCCCAACCCCTCCGTCGTAAACCAATACCCCAAAAAATCAAACCCCCGTGCAACCCTCCCAATAAACGTCTTATCCGGATGTTGCTCAACCCTGAGGTCAGCCATCACCTCATTCACCGCCTTAATCGCCTTCCGTAGCTTCCACCGCGTCGGCGCAAGGACAACCCAATCATCCATAAAGCGGACATAAAAGCAGCCCAATTCCGCCATCCGGTCATCCAACGGCTTGAGGTAAAGCGCCCCCATCAACGGCGACAACGGACACCCCAAGGAGATCCCCTGGGTAATATCAATGAACTTGCTCCCATCATTGACATAGCGCCGTAAATAGCCCCAAAACAACGCCAAAACCGCCTCATCTTGCACATAACGCCCCACAATTCCCATAAGAATATGATGATTAATACTGGCATAGTAGCCCTTAACATCAGTCCGAAAAACAAACTCGTTATCTGCTACATTAGCCGCCACCTCTCGCACCGCCGCCTTCATCCCCCCACTACCCGCCAAATGAAAACACCGCAAAGAGAGATGAGGTTTGAGGTGTGCCGATAAAACAATCGCCATAGCCTTCAACACCAGCCCATCCAACGCCGACCAAATTTCCTTCACATCTCCCCGCCCCGACACCCGCCGCAGTTCTCGAAACCGATAAGTTCCAGATCGCAGTTGCGCCACTATCAGCCGTTTTTTGTCATCCCACCAACGCCGCAACTGCCAGACATCACTATTATGGTGGTAGTGCTTGCGTCGTTCGCACACCCACTCATAAGCCCGCTCGATTACCTCATCGCTGATGACTCGTTCGATAAGTAGCACAGAATCCCCGCGAGTCAAAAAAGAAAAACTGCAAATTTTCTCATCCCAATTTTACCCTATCCAAAGAAAGCGCATCCAACCCTATCCACACAACCCAAACACATCCCTTACCCCCGCACAATGGGCGAAGCAACCACCACCACCCAAACAGCCACCCCCCTCGAAGAATTACTCCCCTGGCTCAACCGCATTGACACCCTGATCCACAAAGCCGTACTTCTTGCCGAGTCCCACTACAGTCACAATCCCGCCACCGCCCCCTACCGAGGACTGCAAATCAGCCTAGAAGAAGTGGAACTTCTGCTGCAGCGCCATCCCGCCGAACCCTTATTTGCCACCGCCGCCCCTGAAACCGCATCCCCGCCAGCAACATCGCGGTTAGCATGGTTGCAGCGCCAATACCAGCTTGCTACCATCGACCTGGATATCCTCGCGATCGCCCTCGCCCCGGAACTAGATCGCCGTTACGAACGCCTCTACGCCTACCTGCAAGACGACGTTCGCGCCAAACTTCCCACCGCCGATCTCGCCCTCAACCTCCTGTGCTCCACCGCCGCCGACAAACTGCAACAGCGCGATCGCTTTTCCCCTGAAGCCCCCCTCATCCGCCACCATCTTCTCCACCTCCACAGTCAACCCGACACCCCCACCCCCCTGCTCGCCCACACCCTCCACCTCGACCCCCAAATCGTCCGCTACCTGCTGGGAAACAGCGGACTAGATCGCCGACTCGCCCCATTTTGCCAACTCATTTCCCCCACTCTCACCCTCAGCGAACAGTTCCTCAACCCCGAACTCCAGCAAATACTAAGCGCGATCGCCCAAAACCCCCAACCCCGCTGCCTCTACTTCCAAGGAACCGATACCAGTAGCAAAAAACGCGCCGCCGAAGCACTAGCACGAGAACTCCACACCCCCTTACTCGCCGCCGACATCTCCCGCCTCAGTGCCAACCTCAAAACCGAACTCGAACCCACCCTCAAACTGCTGCGGCGAGAAGCTCACTTTCAGAATGCCCTCCTCTATCTGGACGGATGGGATAACTTGCCAGCAAGCGATCGTACTATTGCCTGCGAGTCCTTGCTTTCCACCCCCGCAACACTCACCATCCTCTCCGGAACCGAACTCTGGAACCCAACAACCGGCGCGAAGGGAGTCGTCACCGTTCCCTTTACCCTCCCCGACTTTCACCAGCGCCGCCACATCTGGCAAGCTCACCTCGCAGACGCCGGAATTTCCTTGACAAATAACGAAATAAATGATATATCAGATCGCTTTTGCCTGACGAGCGATCGGATTGCCGATGCCGTCGCCATCGCTTGCAATCGCATTTGCACAGAAGGGACGAACGACACGCAACCCAAATTAGCAGAATTGTTCGCAGCCGCCCGCGCCCAATCCGGTCACGATCTCACCCAACTTGCCCGCAAAGTCGAACCCAAGTATCGCTTAGAAAATATTGTCCTGCCAGAAGAGCAAAAAACGCACTTGCGTGAAATCTGCGATCGGGCTCAACATCAATCCAAAGTCTTGTCCGAGTGGGGATTTGACAATCACTTTTCAATGGGAAAAGGGATAAACGCGCTGTTTACAGGCGTGCCCGGAACGGGTAAAACAATGGCAGCCGAAGCGATCGCCCGCGAATTGCAGCTCGACCTCTATAAAATAGATTTATCCCAAATCGTCAGCAAATATATCGGCGAAACCGAGAAAAATCTCGATCGCATCTTCACCGCCGCCGCCACATCCAACGCCATCTTGTTATTTGACGAAGCCGATGCCTTATTTGGCAAGCGTTCCGAAGTCAAAGACGCGCGAGATCGCTACGCCAACATAGAAATAGGCTACCTCCTGCAAAAAATGGAAGAATACGAAGGCATCGCCATTCTCACCACCAATTTAGGGAATAATATCGACGATGCCTTTACCCGCCGACTCAGTTTTATCATTGGATTTCCCTTTCCCAAAGAAACAGAACGCTACCAAATTTGGCAACATATTTTTCCCGATTCAACCCCTCGAAGTGCAGATTTAGATTTAGAATTTATAGCGCGTCGCTTTGAGATAGCCGGCGGCAATATCCGCAATATCGCCTTAGCTGCCGCATTTCTAGCTGCTGCTGAAGGGATAGAAATCAGAATGTCCCATCTCATTCGCGCTACCCAACGAGAATATCAGAAAATTGGCAAGATAATTTTGGATGAAGACTTAGGCAGTTATGCGTCGAGATAAACTGTTTGCTGGAAAGTATCCCGTTTTTATGAGCAAAGTTTTTTGATAGATTCTCTAGTTTATATTTTATCCCAACTTTTGCATAATCAGTAGGGAGCGACCCGATAAAGCGCTTTATCTGCCGGGGTGACAACCCCGTCAAAACATTGATAAAATCAAGGACATAGCTCTCAAGCCCCTCTGGAAAATGGTAATTTATTACCTAAGTAGGTAGGCGGGATTAAATCGAATAATGTAACAGTATGTAAATAAGCCTAAGTCAGCCCGTAGAGAACATTTAGACACTTTACATCGTTTACATATAGCGGTTCTCAAAAAAGTGAGGTATGCCCTATGCCCTATACCCTGCCGGATAGTACCTCATCTTTCTGAGAAAGGCTATAGTTGCGTTTTAAAGCGCTGACTTACTTAATTCTCATTAATTCACTAATAATATCTTGACAAAATTCCCTTCCAACCACCCAACATTGACCGTATAATCCAATCCAATAACTACTATGGCGACGTATCGATCGCCCACATTCAGTTAACCTACCCACATATTTTCGCACTTCCATTGCCTTGATTTTTTACCTTGTAGGGTCGCACAACTGTAGGCGAGCGCTATCAATAATATTAAAGCTTAATCGCTGCTTATTAGCATGGCTTTTCTCGCTTTTTATAACCACCTGTTTTACAACCTTTAAACATCGCTTCAATTTCACTGCGACATTTGAAGGTATCGATCGATTGCCGTAAATTCACAACATTCGTCAAAAGATACCAAGCTTCATACTCCGGGCACCCCCGATATTTGCGCCGCCAATAACCCGCAATATCAAAGTCACTAAATCCTTTTTGTTTGGTAACTTTTATTATCTCCGATAAATAAAAGCTGGTTTTCGGCACTAAACCCATGCCAGACAAGCGGATGTAATCTCAGGGTAAACGCATCTAAATTAATTTGACAAAAAGGTGGATTTGTGCATTACTAAATAGGGCTTGCTGGATAAGTGCATAAAGATTACACAGCCTGGTTATGCGATCGTGCGATCGCTCTGGCTACACCTCTGAGCGTAGAGAATATGGATGGCTTTTTCTAGGATTTAAACATTTAAACATCTAAACATTTAATTGTCTAGACATTCAGATGTTTTATTGTAAAATCTAGTTGATGAACTCAGCAGGCTTACCTATGATTGTCACAATCGCCTCATTTAAAGGCGGAGTCGGAAAAACTACTACAGCGCTGCACTTAGCTGCTTACTTGCAAACCAAAGCACCCGCTTTGTTGGTAGATGGCGACCTCAACCGCAGTGCCTTAGATTGGGCTGCTCGCGGTTCTCTCCCGTTCAAAGTAGTCGATGAAAAGCAAGGCGTGCGCTATGCGAGGGATTACGAACATATCGTCATCGATACGCCTGCACGACCAACCCCAGAAGACTTAAAAAGTCTAGCAGAAGGGTGCGACTTGCTGATACTGCCCAGCTCACCCGATGCTATGGCCCTGAGCGCTATGCTGCAAATGGTCGAGGCTCTCTATTCTCTGGAATCCAATTACCGCTGATTTGCTAAAAGCCAAGAAACTCAAGCCTGGGGAACCCGACGTTTCTCCCAGCACCGCGCTATCCAAGAGCAAAGACCCCAACTTTGTCCGCACTACCGTTTATCTGCCAAAAATTCTGCACCGCCAACTTAAATCCGCAGCAGCGCAGTCCGGCCAGGAAATGAGTGAGCTAGTGGAAAAGTCTGTAGCTCAATACCTCCAACAGTTCAATCCCGACGACAGTCTCTAAACATTTAGATGTTTGACCATTCGTAACAAGTTAAGCTTGGATGGCAGTTGTCAAGGGGATTTGAGAAGATGCTTCAAAGAAAAAGTAGTCAG
>NZ_JAUBTF010000120.1:0-8632 GCF_036702355.1 Microcoleus sp. D3_18_C4 | reverse complement strand
GTTAAGTGGAAGTCCTGAGAGGGATGAAGCTGAGGCGTACTAATAGACCGAGGGCTTGACCTCTGTTTCTACATGGTAATTGATGACTTAATTCTCTGCAGTCTTCAGGGTTTTTTACCCTTAAATTTTTGGCGTTGCTGAATATCGGTATGAATTATTGAGCAACCGGAACATCCCAGAATTTCAAATAATATAGTAACAATCTAATTGAGTTTATCACTAGTTCTTCTGATTTGGAATAGCATAGTTTCTTGCGATGCAGTCGAACTCGCGGAGCATTACTCACAAGTTACAGCACTTCCGGATGTTATGAGGTACAGTAGCAGCAATTAGTAAACCAGTTTTTAAGATGTTTCGGATTAATTAAGTCAAGAGCCACAGCAATTATCCTGTCAACCATTTTAGTGCTGATTGGTGAAAACTGGATCAATAAAGATTTGAGTTGCCACCACCATAATTCAATTGGATTAAAATCAGGAGAGTATGGGGACAAACACAAGATAGAAGCACCCACTGCTTCTATCATAGGCTTAATTGAATCTACTTTATGCGCTGGTAAGTTATCCATCACTACTACTGCTCCCGACCCCAATTGTGGCACTAAACATTGAGCGATAAATACCTCAAATGCTTGGCTATCCATCGAGTTGTCCATGGTCATTAATGCCACTAATTGGGTGAGACTAATTGCACCAATTACGGGTCTTCTGGGTTGGCGGTGATAAGAAAGACTAATTAGAAAAGCAAGCTAATAGTCGATCTCGAAAATTGTCAAAATTAACAAATCCATAGGCTTGACGTTTAATCAGTTTGAGACGATTGTTGATTCCCTCCATAACACCACTCGTTGTTCGGTTCAAAAAATAGTTACAAATTCCATCGATATGATTGCGAAGCATGGTTAGGGTATCACTGTAAATTGGTTGTGCTTTCTTAATCCATTTAAGCAGTGATTCTCTCCCCTCTTCCACACTATGATGACTTTCAAAAATCTCTCTGAATTCTTCCTTCAATTCATAGGCCAGCTTAAGACGCTTAGATTGACTTAAAACTGTAGCCAATTTAACCCGTTCCTCTTCTTTTAAATCTCCACCATTTCTCAGGACAATAAATCGACTCCCTTTTCCTTTAATATTGCTTTGTATTCGGATCTTATTCAATTCCTCATTCACATATTTCATCACATGAAATCGGTCATACACCACAATCGCATTCGGAAAAACTTCTTGGATTACTTTGGGAAAACCACCCCACATATCTACACTCACTTCTAACACCTGCTCGCGAACCTCAATCGGTTGCTGAATAAGGACTTCCATGATACCTTGCTGTTCATGACTGTCGATCACTTCAATCAATTGACTTTGGTCAATATCGGAAACTACAGTCACAAAATCTTGATGCCCTTTTCTCATACTAATTTCATCGATACTCAGACGTTTAACCGCTCCCCATGAGGCTTTTTTACTTGTTCTCGCTGATGATTAAAAATTCCTTGAATCTGATCCCAACTTAATTCTTCCTCTCGTTTTACCTGTTCTACTGTTGTCACCTGAACACGGTGATAAATATACTCCTCATATCGTTGAGTATAGCGCCGACCTTCATCAACAAAACACAGTTGCTCTGTGAAATATTTTTGACAATTTATACAGTAGTATTGGCGACGAGGAATTTCCAATTCGATTAACTGACCTGAAATCGGTAAATCTCGAATCAAGATTGGACGAATCTGATGGAGTTCATCTGTGGACTTTTGACAGTGAGGACAAGTAGCATAATCCATCAAAAAACCCACTTTTAAAATTGTTTTTCTATCATTTTTACTGTAGTTTAGACTAAATAAAGATGAGAAAGGTGGCTTCAGAAGAACTAGAGCCACCGCGCTGGGAGAGAATAAGGGTGAAAAGAAAACCTATCCACTCCCTTAATGAACAGTGAACGATTAAAAGACTTTCGTCAAGCAGCATACGAGTTATTAGTGCTGGCGAAAGATGCAACATTCGAGCTGATGGATGCAGTAATGACAACCAGGAATGCGGCTTGTTTGGCGGAATTTTCGCTCAGTCCGCTATTCAATCGTCAATGGTCAAGCGTCTATGAAGCCTTACAAGACTGTAGACCAGACCGGAAAAAACTGATGATGCTGTATCAAGAGCAATTACAGCAGCAAGTACCTAGAACAGAACATATATTAGTGGCAATTGACCACACTGCATGGGCGAGACCTGACGCTCAAACATTAAAAGACAGAACCCATGAATATCAGAAAGGCTGCATTGTTGGACAGGGATATAGTACAATTGCGTGGATACCTGAAGAACAAGGAAGTTGGGCATTACCCCTACTCCATGAAAGAATTAGTAGTGGGTCTTCACCCATACTTCAAGCAGCTTCCCAACTCAAACTTGTTTGCGAACAAAGCGTCAACCCAATATTAGCAGTCTTAGACGCCTGAATATGGCAATGCAACTTGGGTATTAGCGCAAGCAGATATTCAAGCTGATTGCTTAATGAGAGTCCGAAAGAATGCTTGTTTTTGGTCAGCACCACCAGCCTATAGTGGTCGCGGTAGACCGCGAAAACACGGGTCCAAAATGAGACTCAATGACCCAACCACATGGCTCAAAGTGGATACTGCGATCGAAATTGACTCTCATCCACAGTTGGGACAAGTCCGAGTCCGTCAATGGCTTGACTTACATTTTTATCGCGCCCCTGAACATCCTGTCAATTTAATTCTCATCGAAAGACTCAATCCCATGTCAAACGGTCAGCCGTTTCCACCCTTGTGGTTGGCTTGGGTGGGAAAACGAACTCTACCTTTAGAAATAGTTTGGTTTAAGTATTTACGACGTTTTGGAGTGGATCATTGGTATCGGTTTGCCAAGCAAAGATTACATTGGACATTGCCTAACCTGAGAACTCCCTCTCAATGTGAGCGGTGGAGTGATTTAATGCCCTTGATGAGTTGGCAACTCTGGCTGGCTAGGGATTTAGTTAAAGAAAATCGACTGCCTTGGCAATCTGCTACGATCGATTTAACTCCTGGACGTGTTGCCCAATCAATGTTATCGATTTTAGTTGACATTGGTACTCCGACGAAACTACCTAAACCGAGGGGAAAATCTCCTGGTTGGGAAACAGGAAAGGTACGGATATCGGCACCACGATATCCCACTGTCAAAAAACGAGTCTCTCGACGCAAAAAGTCCTCAAGATTAGTTGTTTAATCTCCTCTATTTGGAATTGTTGAGCAATAACTTGCCCGGTGTTGAAAGGCAGGTACTTTTAGATGCGATCGTTTTTTAGTCTAAACTCCAGTTTTTAATACATCTTTCAATCGTAATGTCTGGCAAATTGAGTAATCCGTCAAGATGGAAATCCATGAGCTTAGCCTCTAGCATAAAGTTCCTTAATTATACAGTTTCCACCGCAAACCCAGAAGAGCCCAGAATCATCGCTCCTAAGAGTATAAGACAAGGAATTTGCCGATGTCTCAAAGCCGGAGTCAACCCAGAATTTCCCGAACAGGGGACACCTCAAGGTGGGGTGGTAAGTCCACTATTAGCTAACATCGCCTTAAATGGAATTGAAAGTATTCACAGATACCATAGGATATCAAACCAAAGAATTACTGACAAGACCTCAACGAAAGATATTATCGAGCCAACAATCCGCTACGCGGACGACATGGTGAGCGCGACACGATGTCGCATGTTGTGAGTGAGGAGGTGACTTCTCTAGGTTAGTGTCCAAACCTATCCTCAATCTCCAAGGGCATCACTGGTAACGGTGGGGTCTTTTGCAAGGAGGTAACGTCTAAGGAGCGTCCAAGCCATTTGGACAAACCGGGCAAGAGGAAGACTGAATGGGTGAACGCAAGTGAATCTCTGATGAGGCTGCGTGACGTCTGGTCATCGAAATATGGCTGATACGGTGATGAAGGGACAATGAACCTCGGTCTTACCAATCGAGGCACGGAATTCGGTCTTATGAATCGAATTCGAGGACACCCCGTCCCCGCAGTAGAGGAGACACCCTCTTCAGTTGCATCTCTAACATGTGGAACGTGATAACCGCAATGGGGTCTGGATTTCCAGTAGGTCAACCGCAAGGACGACTGAATTCCCCAGTGGGACAGGGATGACCCAAGAAGCGAACGCCAGTAAGCCGAAAGGCAAAGGAAATCCATAACCTGCTGGATAGGGCAATACCCAACCTGAAAGGGTGCTGACGTGGGTCAGGTGAATTACCCAAAGACTTCTGTAATGATTTCTCACTGAAGGACAAGTTAGATGCAAAGCATAGCTTTAGCAAACGGAACCAAAGGGCAAACCGATTGGAACGCCATTAACTGGCGCAAAGTCAATCGGACTGTCAGGAATTTGAGACAGAGAATCTTTCGGGCGACCACAGAACGAAACTATAAAAAGGTACGTTCGCTTCAAAAGCTAATGCTACGAAGCTATGCCAATATTCTTACGAGTGTTCGCAGAGTGACGCAGCAGAACGCAGGTAGAAATACGCCAGGAATTGACAAAGTAGTGGTGAAAACTCCTACAGCCAGAGGCAAACTGGTCGATGAATTATCGGTTTTCACCCTTTGGAGAGCAAAACCTGTGCGTCGGGTGTACATTCCGAAATCAAACAGAAAACAACGTCCTTTGGGAATCCCGGTTGTCCAAGATAGATGTCTTCAAGCAATGGTCAAGAACGCTCTTGAACCAGAATGGGAGGCAAATTTCGAGGGAACCAGCTACGGATTCCGCCCTGGTAGAAGTTGTCATGATGCAATTGAGAAGATCTTCGGCTTAGCTCGACCAAATAAACGGAAGAAATGGGTCGTAGATGCTGACATCAAAGGCGCATTTGACAATATCAGCCATGAATTCTTGCTCAAGGCAATTGGTGAAGTCCCTGGTCGGGAACTGATTAAACAATGGCTCAAGGCAGGATACATGGAACAAGGAGTTTTTCATGAAACGGATAGTGGAACTCCCCAGGGCGGCGTGGTGTCCCCCTTGTTGGCTAACATTGCCTTGCATGGAATGGAGGAAGCCATTGGTGCCAAATACGACTCCAGAGGTCAGTCTATTGGAAAGCGAGCAATTGTTCGTTATGCGGACGATTTTGCAGCATTCTGTGAGTCTAAAGAAGATGCCGAAGAAGTGATTGAAATCCTAAAAAGTTGGTTGCAACAAAGAGGGTTAGAGCTATCGGCCCAGAAAACCAAAATTGTTCATCTGAGTGAGGGATTCGACTTTCTAGGCTTCAACATCAGACACTACAGAGCCGAAAAAACCTCTAAAACAGGTTGGAAGCTGCTGATTAAGCCAAGCAAGGAATCGGTAAGCAAAATACGGAATAAGTTGCGAAAGGAATGGCTCTCCTTGCGAGGGTCGAATGTTCTAGCAATTATTAAACGCTTAAACCCCATTATTCGAGGATGGGCGAACTATTTCCGTTCAGGAGTGTCTTGTGAAATTTTTCATAGTCTTGACCGTTGGATGTTTCATCGGGCAGTTCGCTATGTCAAGCACACCCACCCTACAAAACCCCGTTACTGGAGACAAAGCCGGTATTGGGGCAGGCTGAATTTAGAGCGTAGCGACCGATGGGTATTTGGTGACAAAACCACAGGAATGCATTTGCTCAAATTTAGCTGGTTCAGGATAGAAAGACATATTCTGGTGAAGGGCAGATCATCTCCTGATGATCCAAATCTTAAAAGCTACTGGCAAAACAGGGAGAAGGCTAAATCTAAATCTCTTACTCCCAGTAAGCAAAAGATTGCTCAGAACCAAGGATGCATTTGTCCTAAATGCGGAGAATCTCTATTCAACGGGGAAGAACGAGATGGAGGGAAGAACTGCATGTTCATCACATTGAACCAAAACAACAGGGTGGGAGTAATAGCTACAAAAATCTCCGATTCTTACACTTCTACTGTCATCAACAGATTCATGCTGCAAAATGACTGAAGCATGTGGAAGCTAGTAATTTGCTTAAGCCGGATGTGCTGAAAGGTACAAGTCCGGTTTTGAGGGGCGCGACCTGAAAGGTCGTTCGGCACGTGGAGCCTACTCCACTAAGGGATTCACACCCCTTACTCTCACGTAAAAGACTCTATTCTCAGAGTCCGGTCACGGTCAAGTAGGTAACGAAACAACTGGAGTGCAGACCACGAATGTAGCCGAAGCTGACAGCCTAAGTCGGTCAGGAGCTAGAGAGAGTTCTCGAATGGTGAACGAAAGTGAACTATCGTTAAACGGCGTAATACCGGGAGTGTCCAAATAAGGCTGATAGGACATTATGGGTGGATTTATAACTCCCTTATTTATGAGTCGTGTGAACTTAAACCCATCGCTGAACTAGATAGCACCTAACCGAGAATGTAAAACCAAACGATACGACAGGGTAAGTCCTACAGAGTCTAGGAGAGGTCGAAAACTCCTAGTAGGTCTAAGGTAACGAGGACACAACTTTCTGGAGGATAGAGGAAGGGTTAAAAAGCGAATGCTGAGTTGTAATGATTCAGATAGGAGTTCAAAATTTGCTCCTGAACGAAAGTAATAGCAGACTTAACCTCGGTCTAACACGAATAGAAGAAAAGACAAATAAATCGAACTCAATGACAAGTTAGATCCTGCCATGAAAATGACCGTAAACGGACAAAGAGAACGGCTTAAAGATTGGAGCCAGATTAACTGGAGACAGATGAGTAAAGCCGTGAGAAATCTACGTCGAAGAATCTTTCGTGCCTCAGAAACTGGTAATTTCCGTAAGCTCAGAAACTTGCAGAAATTAATGATAAGAAGTTACGCCAACCTATTATTGTCTGTCCGACAAATCACTCAAACCAATCAAGGTAAACAAACCGCTGGTATTGATAAGGAGGTAATCAACTCACCAGCCCAAAGAGTGGAATTTGTTAATACATGGAAGGGTGGAAATCAAAAACCTGTGCGGCGAGTAGAAATCCCCAAGAAAAATGGCAAAATGCGTCCCCTCGGTATCCCAACCGTCAGGGATAGAGTCATGCAGGCAATAGTTAAAAATACACTGGAACCTGAGTGGGAAGCTAGATTTGAACCCAATTCCTATGGGTTCCGACCTGGCAGAAGTTGTCAAGATGCTATCGAACAATCATTCACCAGATTAAGTGACAATCCCAGAGGTAGCAATGATAAATGGGTTCTAGAAGCTGATATTAAAGGCTTTTTTGACAACATCGCCCATGAATCTATCCTAAAAATGATTAGTAACTTTCCTAAAAGAGGGCTAATCGAAGGATGGTTAAAAGCTGGATTTGTTCTCAAAGGAAAAGTAAACCCTACAGAGACGGGCACACCACAGGGAGGAGTCATCTCCCCACTTCTAGCCAACATCGGACTGCATGGATTAGAAACATATATAAAATCCACCAACCACCGACTAGGCGTGGTTAGATATGCTGATGACTTTATTGTCACAGCTAGAGACAAAGGAAGTCTCGAAACTGCCAAAATCCAGATTCAAGCGTGGATGTCCGAACAAGGACTCGAACTCAGTGCTGAGAAGACGTTAATCACGTCAATAGAAGATGGCTTCGACTTTTTGGGTTATAACCTCAGACATTACAACAGTAAACTGTTAATCAAACCCTCAAAACCTAAAGTTCTCAATTTTTGTAAGAGAATCGGTCAAGAGATAAAAAGTCTGGATGGGAGTAACCAAGAGGCAATAATTAGAAAGCTGAATCCGATTCTCAGGGGTTTTGCCAACTACTATAGAGGGGTAGTTAGCAAGCAAACCTTCAGTTACATTTCACACAGGGTGTGGGAATACCTCTGGCGGTGGTGTAAACGCCAACATCCTAAGAAAAACACAAAGTGGGTCAGAAAAAGATACTTTAAAACCATCAAAGGCAATAAATGGACGTTCGCTACCACAATTAGCGACCGCCGAGGAAAAGAGAAAATTATTACTCTTTATCCGATAGCGTATACGCCCATCGAACGTCACATAAAGGTTAAAGGGAATACTTCACCTGACAACCCTCTTCAACAAGAATATTGGCTCAATCGAAACCAAAGACTAGGCAAATCATACTGGAGTAAGGGCGGTAAATACTATTCCGTCGCTCAAAATCAAAACTGGATTTGTCCTATCTGCGGAGAGTTATTGTTAAATGGAGAGGAAATAGAAACCCACCACATAGTACCTGTTGCTAAAGGCGGTACTGACGACGAGTACAACCTACAGCACGTCCATCTAGCTTGTCACAAACAGGTACATTCCAAAACTCAAACCCAGTCTCAAAAGGCCTTAAGTTAGGCTTGAGCGCAGTGAGTTGGAAACTCTCATGCTGCGTTCTCAGGGGAGGGGAGAGCGGCGACGCTCGAACCTTACCCGACGAGGGGGTTACAGCGATGTAATCCCTTTACCCGACTCCTCCATGAGGATGTAGAAGTTGTAAAGCTATGCCAGGTAGAAATAGAGAAGTGGTTAAGTGGCATTGGGTTAGAATTAAAACCGAGTAAGACAAGGTTAGCCCACACCCTGAACAAGTTATATCAGGTTCGGATAATTAGTTATAATTAAGGGCAGCCGATTCACAGGGACGCCAAACCCCCTATGCCAAAAAAAG
>NZ_JAUBTF010000119.1:0-9709 GCF_036702355.1 Microcoleus sp. D3_18_C4 | reverse complement strand
ACACTCATGACCGAACTGCTATGGCCGGTGAGGGTGGCAATCGGTTTTTGGGTTTGCAGGTTCCACAGTTTTATCGTGTTGTCACTGCTGGCAGAAGCCAAGGTTTTGCCATCTGGGCTAAAGGCGACACTCATGACCGAACTGCTATGGCCTTCCAAACTATTGCGCTCTTTGACTTCGGAAACAGCTTGTTGCAGCGTCTCGATCACTAGTCCTTTGATGTCTTTTGTACTCTCGGCTGAAGGATCTAGTTGTTTGAATCCTTGCCCTGCCTTCAATGCTTCCAGCAGTGCTTGAAATGTCTGCTCAGAAATAAATGCTCGAGTGGAAAAAGCACTTTTCATGACCGTATGTGATAACTTATTAACGTGAGAGACTCGGTTGCTGGTAAAATTAATTGCCCAATTTGCAATTAACAGAGCCACCCCAGCAAAAACCGTGGTTCCAATTGTAATCCATCGTGCCTTTTGCTGTGCCTTGGTTAGCGTCTGATTCGCTTCAGTCAAAAGTTGATTAGCTTGTCTCTGAGCTGCTAAATCTCGTTCAACTTCCCGTTGTTGTAGTTCCCGACTGGCATTTAAAAACTGATAATCTAAATCGCTCAAACTTTTGCCGGTCGCCCAAGTTTGAGAATCTTGCAACGCCTGACCCCGCAACAGTCGCGATTCATCTTGGCAATCAGAATCTTGCCAAGCTTTAAAACTTTCGCTGTAAGGGCGGAGATTCGCTAATTCTTTTTCTACCCAATCAAGGTTAAAAATAAATTGATAAATTGGGTTATAAACTTTAAATTTAGCAGATTTTTTAACTACCAAACCTGTTAATCGTAGTTCCATTTGTTCGGGAGTATCATCAGCCACTATCTGATTGTTTTGTAAAATTTGCTGATATATCCCCAGCAACCGACTTGCACGTTGTTTGCTGCGTAAAATGCGGTTTCTAATCGTCTTTAAATGCTCCGGCTCATCCTGTCCTTCCCAATTCTCAATCACCTTTTTTGCGACTAAATCAGTTACCAAATCAGGGTGAGTCTCGATTAATTCGGAATTAAGATGATTTTTTAGTAATTTACAAACTTTTTGCGTTAAAAATGGCTGTCCGCCAGTCCAAGATAATATCGCTTCTAACAACGCTTGAGAATTTTCTGCTTGAGTTTCTAAGCCTACGGCCAAAGGTTGTGCTTCTGCTAATTGAAAACCCGTTAACTCAATAGCCCTGCCAATATTAAACGGAGTGCGAAGCTGATTGCTTATCAAATCGGAAGGCGTTGCTACCCCAATCAAAGCAAAGGTTAAACGGTTATATTCAGGCTTGTCTGCCCGCTGGTTAAAACAATCACGAATCACTGCAAAAAAATCATCAATATTAAAGGGCAAAGCCAATACGCTGTCAACTTCATCAACAAAAATAACGATATATTTATCAATAAATTTCAGCAATACCTCTCCGAGAAATTTGCTAAAGCGTTGCATTGGAGACAGCAACTCGTGACTCATCCACCACTCATAGGAATCAAAATGATTGTAAAGTTCAAAACTATTCACCAGTGAGTCAGTGATTCCAAAATACCACTCTTTAGGACTAATATCTGAAGTGCCAATTGCTGTAATATCAACGGCAGCACAGGCAAATCCTTCGTGCTGCAATCTAGCCATTGTTTGCACGCGCAAGCTAGATTTACCCATCTGTCGCGAGTTGAGAACGTAACAAAATTCTCCGGCTTTTAATCCGTCATAAAAATCTTGGTCAGCTTGTCTCCTAACATAGGTTGGTGCATCAACAGGTAAACTACCACCTACTTGATATTCGTAATGTAAATCAGGTTTGTCATTCATTAATGAACTCCCAAGCGATCTTTAAAATAAAGGCGGTAGAGATTGCACAGAGGAATTACATCATTACCCCGCAGTTTCACTAAACCCAGACTGCGAAGTTTAAACGCTAGATTTGCTTCTAATCGTACCGGATGGGAACTAGCAATTACTTGTTTCATTGCTGCTTCCAAATTAGGATCGGCTGTGAGGTTAAATAAATGGCGACGTAAATGATCGCCATAAATTCCTTCTTCTGTAGGTGCCATCTGTAAAAATTGTTTGAGGTTCAAAGAACCGCGAGCAATTTCATAGAGGGCTTTTCTTAACAGGTAAGGATGCCCGTCTACCATTCCTATTAGTTGTTCTATTTCACTTGCCGAGCAATTCACTTGATGTTTTTGTACCAATTCATTAATTTGTTGATGGTTGAATTCCGGCAACTCAATTGGTAAACCGACATTAAACGGCGATTGGTTGATATTGAGGGGAATATAAACTTCTTTGGAATGGGAGATGACTAAATGCAGTTTTTTCCAAGCTGGTTCGTTTTTCCCTTTTTCATGCCACGCCCGCAGTAATCCAAAAAATTCTTGGGCAATCTCAGGATACTGAAAAACTTGATCAACTTCATCCAATCCCAGAGTTAAGGGGGAAGTAATGGTGGCCAACAGATAGCGCTGAAAATAGTTGCCGCATTTTTGCTTGCTCCCCATGCCTTGTTTCCAGTAGTCTGCTACTCGATATTCTAAGTTTAATTCATTGGTGATGTCGCCACAGAACCACTGCAACAGCTCATCAAGATTGGTAAGAAAACTTGCATCAGCAGATTGAAAGTTTAAATACGCAGTTTGATGTCCTTGTTCCCTTGCCTGGTGCAGAATGCGCTGTAATAAAGAGGTTTTTCCCATTTGACGAGGTGCTTTAACTCGGATCAAAGCCCCAGGTTTAACAATGGTTTGATAGCAGTCGGATTCAATGGGAGGACGAGGGATATAGAGATGACAATCTAAGCTAACAGAACCTTCTGGGTTATCTAAGTTGGAAATTGAAATGGCCGGTGAGGGGAGCGATCGGGTATTTTCAACCGCAACAGGTGGATCTTCAACATTCTCGGTCACTGCTGCATCTAAAGCCTCTCTCCCTTCAATTGTTGTCTCTACAGGAGAATCAGGCTTTGTCCTCAATACCGGCGTCAGTTCTTCAGCAATGCCGGCCATACTAATACTGGTACAACCCCATTCATAGGCGAATTCGACAGTTCTACCGGCACCCAATGCGTCATAAAATCCTACTGCGAATTCTCTGGCAGCATTATCACCGACGGCTTGGTTCATGCCAATCACATAAGGAATATGGGCAGCGATGGCTTTGGCTTGCACTTCTGAATAACAAGCGTTTAGTACCACACACTCAACTTGATCCTGAAACAGTTTAAAGAGGCCGGCTAATGCTTTTGCATTCACCAGCTTAATTTGTCCTGTGTCATCTTCAAGGGCTAACCCGCCTTCTCCTGCACCATGTCCGGAAAAATGGACAATTTCTGGATTAAAATCTAAGACTGCTCGCTGCATTTCTCTGGGCGTTACCGCCCACTGTTGCTCCAGTTGAAATTTGTCACGCTTTTTAGAACGTTGCAACCCATCGGCAATTTCTTGAACCTCTTTACCTAAGCGCAGGGGCGTGGAGTTTTTGGGGTTAGCTGCCAAAAACAAGATGGTTTTTTTCTTTCTTGGGGAACTACTCATAAATGGGATTTTGACTAAAGGTGATTCGCTATTACTCCCTTTGGGCCCCAAGAATATCTAGTGAAGAGGACTAGGCTTTGCTGCGGGCTTTTATATATCTTCGCTCGCGATCGCCCCTACAAGATATTATTGTTTTTTCATGCCGATCTACTTACTAGATTAAGTTTACCAGCTCTACGGTAATATACTGTATCATGTCAGGTAAATTAACCAGAATTATTGTAAAGACGGGTTCACGCGCGATCGGCAATATCAGCCATAACTCCCGTAAACCCGATTCTAATGGGAACTTTTACCCTCGAAAATCTCCCAAAGCTTTCAATGCAAACTGTGGCAAAGCTAACATCCTGCGCCACCGCCAAGGTTCTTGATAAAGCCGGTACAACCATTCTAAATGATTGTCGCAAAACCAAGCCGGCGCGCGGTCTTTTGTTCCCGCCCAAATATCGAAACTGCCACCAACTCCCACCCAAATCGAATCAGGACAAAGGTGTCGGTTTTCGGCAATCCAAAATTCTTGGCGTGGCACTCCTAAGCCTACAAAAATCAGTTTTGGTTGCATTTTTTTGAGGCTTTCACGGAAGTCTTTTTCTTCATCAGCGGAAAGATAACCGTGTTGAGAAGCAATCGACAATCCGTTAACTTTTTGCTGCCAAGTTTTGGCCGCCGCAGCAGCTACTCCTGGGGAACCTCCAAAGAAAAATAGTGGTTCCGAATCAGGCAATTTTCCCGCTTGTTGCAGCAGCGATTCTGCTAATTCAATCCCCGGATAGCGCTGTGCCGGTTTGCCACGCATTCGCAAGTACAGCACCACTCCTGAACCGTCGGGAATCACCAGTTCCGCTTTGCGGATTACATCTGCTAAAGCCGGATTTTGCTCGGCTTGCATCGCCATTTCAGCATTCAGCGTCACGACGTGACTTCCTAACCCTTGATGCAGGCGCTGCATCAGCCAACCTGCATAATCATCTAATATGTGAACTGGTAGTCCCAGCACTGAAAATTGCGGGCGCGATACATCCATATTTTTTCTTTGATATTCCTACACACTTAGTTATTTAAATTAGCTGAGATTGGCGATCGACGCTAGAGCAGTTTTGGTCGCAAAAAACCCGGTTTGTGCCACCAATAGTCTGTTAAGTCATCGTTCGGTGGCCCAGAAACCGGTTTTTTTGTAAGCGACGGGTCGCGCAAGTTCATTAGAGTTGGCCAGCCAAGTGCGATCGAGCATTAGTGTTCGATTTTTTTGACCGACCCGTCAGCGTACCATTCCATCGGTACTAGCTCGATTTTACCATTAATTTTAACTGTAGAGTAGACAACTTTCACGAAAGGAACGCTATTGTTATTGTTGTTACGGGTAGACATGGCAATTACCTTTTTGTGTTTGGATAACTTGAGAAATAATCTAAACTCTGATATATTTAAAAGTCTATTCACCGCAATTCGGCTCGCATCAGGAAAAAGAAGGAAAACGAAATGGCGATCGCAAAAACCCAGCGGCAAACCAGGTTAGATTATTACTACCAGCAAATCAAAAACATCATCCTCAAGCGCCAGAACCCAATTACTGGTTTGCTGCCGGCGAGTACCGCCGTCAACGCCCACGGCGACTACACCGATGCCTGGGTACGCGACAACGTGTACAGCATTCTCGCGGTTTGGGGTTTGGGTTTAGCTTACCGCAAAATTGATGGTGATCAGGGCAGAACATTTGAACTCGAACATAGCACAGTCAAATTGATGCGCGGATTGCTGTTTGCGATGATGCAGCAATCGAGCAAAGTAGAACATTTTAAAAATACTCAGTCGCCCCTAGATGCCCTGCACGCTAAATACAATACTCAAACTGGAAGTATTGTTGTCGGTGATGACAAGTGGGGTCATTTACAGTTAGACGCTACCTCTATATTTTTATTAATTCTTGCTCAAATGACGGCTTCCGGGCTGCACGTAATTTTTACAATAGATGAAGTCAATTTCGTGCAAAATTTAGTTTACTACATCGGTAGAGCCTACCGCACGCCGGATTACGGAATTTGGGAAAGAGGTCATAAAATCAATCGCGGCAATGCAGAATTGAACGCCAGTTCAGTTGGCATGGCGAAAGCAGCGCTGGAAGCAATAAATGGGTTAGATTTGTTCGGAATTAAAGGTTCTCAAGCATCAGTTATTCACGTTTTGCCAGACGAAATTGCCAGAAGTCGCATAACTTTGGAATCGCTTTTGCCTCGCGAATCTAGTTCAAAAGAAGTAGATGCGGCTTTATTGAGCGTGATTAGTTTTCCGGCTTTTGCTGTGGAAGACCGAGAATTAATAGAACGGACTCGAAATAAGATCATTGACAAATTGCAAGGAAAATACGGCTGCAAGCGGTTTCTGCGGGACGGACACCAAACAGTTTTGGAAGATGCCGATCGCCTGCACTACGAACCCACAGAATTAAGGCAGTTCGAGCACATTGAATGCGAGTGGCCGCTATTTTTCACTTATTTGCTCTTGGACGGCATATTTCAGGGAAATCAAGCTCAAGTGCAGGAGTACCAGCAGCGTTTGGAATCTCTAGCAGTCGATCGCTCTGGTTTGCCACTACTACCCGAATTGTACTACGTCCCCGCCGAAAATATAGAAGCAGAAAAGCTCAATCCCCGCAGCCAGCAGCGCTTACCCAATGAAAATATTCCCCTGGTTTGGGCGCAAAGTCTGTATTTTCTCGGTCAATTGCTAAATGAAGGATTAATCGCAGTGGGCGATATTGACCCGCTGGGAAGGCACCTGTCGGTCGGCCAACACAGAGAACCTTTAGTGCAAATTGCCCTGTTAGCTGAAGACGAAGATTTGCAAGCAGAATTAGCCGCTAACGGCATTGCCGCGCAAACCCCAAAACAGGTAGAACCTATTCAAGTCCGCCAGACTAAAGAATTATCAGCTATTTACACGCAAATTGGACGCAACGACCAATTAGGCTTAACCGGCCGCCCCGTGCGCCGTTTGCGGAGTTTAACAACTTCTCGGGTGTTTAAAATTCGCGAAGAGGCGATCGTATTTCTCCCCTCATTTTTGAACAGACAAGAGTTTTACTTAACTTTAGATTACCATTTTTTAGTAGCCCAAATCAAGAGCGAAATAGCTCACATTCACCACCACTGGTATCAGTTGGGACGCCCTACGGTAACGCTGATGCTGACTCACACGATGCTGGAAACCGGCCGGGAAGCGTTGTTAGAATTAATGAAGGAATTCCGGGATGGACACTGTAAAAACACGCCCGTTAAACTCGGAAATCTTAAGCAGTTAATGCTGACCGCTGGCACCGAAAGAATTGATTTCATGCACGATTTTGAATTTACCGAATCTCCGGTGACAGGTGCAGTAGAAACGCGCAGCTATCTAACTTACAATCCTGAAAAAACTTGGCCTTTGGGTCACACGCAAGAATTTAAATTAGAGTGTGAAACTAATACTAACTTTTTGCTAAATAGCCTGCGAGATTCAGAAAATCTGTACGAACAAATTGAGTTGCTACACACGTTAGTTAGACTCAAAGGATTAAATTTTCATACAGGATTTGGAGGTGCGGAAGAAACAGTAGAAGTTGTGGATTTGCTCAACGAAGTTTATACCAAAGCTGGAGAAAGTTCGCAATCAAAAATCCAATGGGCAGTCATCCGCCATGCCGCAGGTTTGCTGGACAAGGTTGATATCAGCTTGTCCGATGCGGTGACAGATATTTTGGTGCGGCAAAAACAGATTGCTGTGGGGAAAGCCTACAGCGAAGATTCGATAATTTCGCGACCCGGATCTTACACCGAAGTGATGGACAAAATTCGCCAATTCTGCGGAGAAGATATTCGCGATCGAGTTCTCACCCAAGAAATTCTAATTTACCTCAGCGTCCTAATTAAAGCAGAACCGCAATTATTTAAAGGTCTACTGACACTGAGAGTTAGCTACTTTATTCTGCTGTTAACAAGCGAATTAGCCCGCGAATTAGGAGTGACGCAAAATGAAGCTTACGAACATTTAATGCAGCTAAGCCCTTTTGAAATCAAAAATCGCCTGCGCCAAGTGTTGACAGAATACGAGGAAATGAATCAAATCCTTAAACAGCAAGAATCCCTGCGCGTCAAACAGGCGGAAAAAGATATTGAATGGGTAGTAGCGCCTGTTTCCGAAGAACCGCAAATGCCTGCGGGAGGATGGCGGCGGAAGCGGCAGATGGAAGGTACTGTCAATCGCGTACCGAAGGATTTTTATCCGAGTGTTTGGGGACTCCTGCGGCACTGCAAAGGCTTGATAATTGGCGACAAATTAGAGCGGCGCAATCGCTTAGATAGCCATATCATTTTATCGGAAATGACCCCAGGCGAAAAGAATTTCGCGCTACAAATCGAGCATTTGCTGAATAAGATTGTCGCACCGGAATACCGACAAGTCAATATTGAGGCGCTGATGGAGTTGGCAGCGATCGCCCAGCGTAACCCAGATTTGCAAGTAGAAGAATACATCGTTTTAGATGTATTAGTCGGTCACGCAGTGCGGCTGAATTGGCTGGGTAAACACCAGGAAAGATCCGATAAATACGACGAAGATAAAGCGGCGGCTTGGCAAGCTTTTTACAATACTTCGCCTTACGTTTGCGCGAGTCACGTACTCGATGCTTTCAGATTCTTGACGAAGTTTGGATAGATTGAGTGCGGGTGGTTAATACAAGCTACCCCCTCCATAGTTCGGCGGTTGAAACCGCAACTACACAAACGAAGTCCGCCTCTGCGGACTAAGAAATAAGGGAGATATTTAAGCTTGATTTGGTATGGTAGCTTTCAACAAGTCTAGTCAACAGAATGTTTGCAGTAAAATAATGTCAGCTATTAGCTCAACTACCCGCATCATAATCAAAGCATACTTAGAAGTTTTCATCGAAAATCTTGTCAATGAATACAGAGGACGGCTAATACCGAAACTTGATATTCCAGCAGCATATTTATCATGCAAATCCTCTAAAGGTCAACTAAAACCGTTTCAGGCTGCTATTATGCCCTCAGAATTGCTACGGATTAACGAGTTTGAAAGAGGTTTCAGCAGCAGCTTGGGCACAACTTATGAAGAATGTGCAAAACTCATTGCTTTGGAACATCACCAAGAAGCAAGCAGAAGCTATGAAATTTATGGCGAAGTTAGCATAGAGGCTATCAATGAAATTGAGCATCAGATAGCGCTATTTGAACAGTCAGCAGACAATAATGCAAATAAACCTGCTTTTGAAGAAATGATAGAAGCTGTTCTTGTGGCTCAAAAAACGAA
The DNA here is from genome assembly GCF_036702355.1 of Microcoleus sp. D3_18_C4. NCBI lineage: Bacteria > Bacillati > Cyanobacteriota > Cyanophyceae > Oscillatoriales > Microcoleaceae > Microcoleus > Microcoleus sp. D3_18_C4. Next base: position 846 of record NZ_JAUBTF010000119.1, on the reverse strand, counting down.
CCATTTAGTTACGCGATCGGTCAGAGTCAAAGCAGATTTGTACGTGCTATCCCGTGACGGGAGGAAATTTTTCTTTGAAATTAAAGGGTCAAAACCCAACAAAGGACAATGCTTGGAGGTAATTCAACGACTGCTGAGATATCATTTACTGTGCGGACTGTCTCGGCCCGATGCTCAATCTTATTATGCTATGGCTTACAATCCTTACGGGCCAAATCGTTCAGATTATAAATGGCCAGTGGCAAGGAAGTACACGCCTTTTCAACAAGCTGTCATTATGGGACATGAGTTTTGGAATATTATAGGGGGAGAGACTGCCTACGAAGAACTTTTGGATATATATCAAGAAGTGGGGCGGGAGAAGGGTAAGCATATGCTTGATGCTCTTGCTTTTGGATTTTAGTAAAGTATGAGTTTCTTCAGCTTTCTCTTTTCAGTTAACTAATATATAAAAGAGTTGAGGAAAAAGAAAAGTGTCAGGGCAACTTCATGAATTATTAGCATTTGTTTTAGAAAAAGAAGTAGGATTGTTAGCCAGAAAGTCTCGATCTTTCGCCAGTCACTTTGCGGAGTTAGAAGAATTTCTTAACTTAGAAGCCGCCACACTCAGAAACGGCATCAGCAGCATATCTGGCAAAACAGCACTCAGATTTACTTGCGATGAGATTGAACGCATTTTAGCATTTATATCTTCAGGCAAGCTTTCGCTGCAACTTACTGTTGCTGAAAATTTTTTAGCCAGTATTTGTCGAGATTTTACTGGGCGACAGCTAGTACAGCTCGGCGTAAATACACAGACTATTAAACAGCCAAGACTTTACCCTTGTATGTCCACTTAAAAGGTTT
>NZ_JAUBTF010000118.1:0-9733 GCF_036702355.1 Microcoleus sp. D3_18_C4 | reverse complement strand
TTTTTAGCTGGCATTTTTGTATAAATTGACTAAACTAATTTTTTATTATACCCTATTTAAAGGCACAACAGCTTATACAGTTATCTGCGACGTTACTGGCAAGGAGGACAGACAAAAAATGCCCTCTTACCCCTGTTTGACAAACGTGGTGGTAAAGGGAAAGAGCGTAAAAGTGATGGCCAAAAACGAGGTCGTCCTAGTAAGCTCTCACAAGTAACTAAGACAACGCTTGGAGTTAATGTTAATGCCGCCATCAAGAAAAAATTTCTACGAGGTCTCAAAACCTTTTATGAAAACCAAAACGGAAGAACCCTCAAAGATACCTATCAGCTAACACTAGAACGTTTCTTCCATAAAGGTTATGAAACGCGAGATGGGGTATTAGTTCCTGTCCTACCCCCTGCGACCGAATTACCTAGTTTTGCCCAATTCCGCTATTGGTACGAGAAAGAGCGAGATATTAGCCAGGAAAAAATAGCCCGTGAAGGCAAACGTCGCTTTAATCTAAGGCATCGAGCGGTTCTTGGAGATTCAACTCAGATGGCTTTTGGCCCTGGGTCAATTTATCAAATCGATGCCACTATTGGTGATATTTATCTGGTCAGTTTTCTAGATCGCAATCGCATCATCGGCCGCCCAGTAATTTATATCATCATTGACACTTTTAGCCGAATGATTACTGGATTAAGTGTCAGTTTGGAAGGGCCAAGTTGGTTAGGAGCCATGCTTGCTTTGGAGAATGCAACTACTGATAAGGTAGCTTTCTGTAAAGAGTACGGAGTTGAAATTAACCCGGAAGACTGGCCATGTCATCATCTGCCGGAAGCGATGTTGGCTGATCGTGGTGAATTAGAAGGCTATAACGCTGATAACTTAGTCAATGCTCTGAATATTAGAGTTTCTAACACACCTCCCTATCGAGCCGATTGGAAAGGCATCGTTGAGCGAAATTTTCGCCTCATCAACGACACAACCATTCATTGGATACCAGGAGCAGTCAAACGAACTCGTGAAAGAGGAGATAAAGACTATCGTCTTGATGCTGTTTTAGATTTGCAGCAGTTTCGCAAGTTGATGGTTCTTTGCGTCCTTGAGCATAACAAAGACCATCAAATGAATTGGTATCGGATGGATGAATTTATGATTCAGGATAATGTTGAACCCTATCCAGTTGACTTGTGGAACTGGGGTATCCAAAACCGAAGCGGTCATCTCCGTCAAATGACACCAGATATTGTACGTTTAAACCTCCTTCCAACAGCAGAGGCTTCCGTCACTGCTCGTGGAATTTACTACAAAGGGTTGTACTATACCTGCGAACTGGCTTTACGAGAACAATGGTTTGTCAAGGCAAGAATGCAAGGAAGATGGAAAGTTTCTATTGCTTACGAGCCTCGATCTCTTGACATTATCTACCTGCGGTTAAATGAAAGTAGACACTTGGAAGTGTGTCAACTTACCGAAGCCGATCAAAGATTCAAAGGACGAGATTGGCATGAAGTTATGGACTACTTTGAGGAACAAAAACAGGCTCAGGAAATAGCTAATACTCGTCAACAGCAATCAAAAGCTACTTTTCATGCTCAATTAGAGCATCTAGTTTTGGAAGCAACAGAACAAACGGAGAAACATCAGATTGGTCAGAGTAAGCGATCGCGCCTTAAAGATATTCGAGAAAACCGGAAACTAGAACGGGAAAATGAACGAGATGCAGGAGCTTGGAAACTGGGCAATGAGGAACTTCCTCCTCAACCCGGACAAGTAATTTCTCTACCGTCTGTTCCTCAATCTGAAGACAATGATGATGGTTATGTAGCGCCGCCTAAACCTATCGACAAATTACGTAAACTACGGGAGAAAAAGTGGAAAAATGACTAATAATTTTGCGATTCCATCACTTTTAGCATTTAAAGGGCAAGTTGTACCAGCCACCTATCAAGATCCGCAACTTTCTATTTATCGGAATAATCCACTAATCGAAGCATTACCTCCAATTTATTCCGAGGAGGAAACCATGAATTTTATGGCTCATTATCCAGATTATGCTGAGGAAGAACGCCAACTATCTAACCATCTACGCTTACATTTGGTGCAAAATATACAGCAATTTGTCGAGCCACTTCCAGTCCATTTAGATTTAGAACAGAGATTTTCGCGCATGATTCGGTCAGGTTATCGAGCTAGAAACCCGATTACTCCAGAATTTAAGACAAACTTTAACAAGCAATTAGATGCTTTAAGCTCTAATCGAACGTATCAGAGTAATTCCCATTCAACAGCTACAGGTTTTACTATCATCGGGATTAGCGGAATAGGAAAGACAACGGCTGTACGTTCAGTTCTTTCTCTCTATCCCCAAGTAATAACTCACACCCGTTATGCCCAACAAAATTTTACCTTAATGCAAATAGTTTGGCTGAATTTAGAGTGCCCCCATGATGGTTCTATCAAAGGACTTTGCCTCAACTTTTTCCAAGCGGTTGATGAACTTTTAGGCACAGAATATTTAAAAAACTACACTAAAGGCTATCGTACTGTCGATCAGTTAATTCCCGCAATGGCGCGAGTTGCTTCTATACACTGTATTGGTGTTCTTGTTATCGATGAAATCCAGCATTTGAGTGAATCTAAAAGTGGTGGTTCTCGAAAAATGCTCAACTTTTTTGTCCAACTGGTTAACACTATTGGGATTCCTGTAGTTTTGGTTGGTACATACAAAGCTATGTCAATTTTGAGTGGAGAATTCCGCCAAACTCGCCGAGGTAGTGGACAGGGAGACTTAGTGTGGGATAGGATGGCAGAGGATGAAATTTGGGAGCTATTTGTTGAATCCCTTTGGCGATATCAGTATGTTCGTAAATCTTGTTCTCTGACTCCTCAACTTTGCCATGCTCTCTATGACGTTACTCAAGGAATTACTGATTTTGCTGTCAAAGTATATTTGCTAGCTCAAGTAAGAGCAATCGTTACAGAAAAAGAAGTGATAACTGAGAGCATTATTCGGTCAGTAGCCGCAGATAGTCTTCGTTTAGCACAGCCTATTTTGTCTGCCCTAAGAACTAATAATATCAATATTCTAAAAAATGTTGAAGATGTTCATCCTCTTGACATTATTACTTACATTGAACAAGCTCAAAAAGACATTAGGGTTACTGGGAAAATAAGTTCTTCTCCTCTGATTAAAAATAAAATAGCAAATGAATTAATTCAAGAAGATACATTAGTTTCTGCTTCTAATTTAGAAAATTCGCAAATTGGTTTAGATTCAGATACTTCAATTGAGAATTCTAATAAAAAAAATCGGAAAAGCCGTCAGTCTACTTCAAAACCAGAGGGCTTAATACAAATTGTGGAGCATGGAACAAAATGTAAAACTGCTGCCTATGAAGCCCTAAAACAGGCTGGGTATGTTCGGCCTGCAACAGAGTATCTTTTAGAAGAGGTTGCTGTATGATTAGTTTTTTCCCCGATCCCTATCCCGATGAAATACTTTATAGTGTTTGCGCTCGCTATCAAGATCGAGTTAGGTATCCCAACCATGCGGCAACTATTCAACAATTGTTTGGTTCGAGTAGTGCGATCGCCACAATTGATTTACCTAATCGGTTAGGTTATCTAATTAGTGTTTTACCTCCAAGTCATAATTACACTGCCGATCAATTAATTGATGAGCATACCCTGCTACCTTTTTATCTTCCCTTTCTGCCCAAGGAACGTCAGAGCCATCTACGAGAGGACATGAAAGGTAAGGAAACTTCGGTAATCCACAGGCGTGCAGGAATTATGGCAAGTAGAGTAAAACAACCTGACTGGTTGAAGTTCTGTCCTGTATGTGCTCAAGAAGATAGAAAACAATTTGGGGAAACTTATTGGCATCGCCTTCATCAAGTACCTGGTGTAGAAGTTTGCTCAATACATGGTATTTTTTTGCACGATAGTTCCGTAAAGGCAAGGGACAGAGAAAATAATCATGAATTTGTTGCTGCTGAACAAGTGATCCCTAAGAAAACAGCAGTCCAGGCGCTTAATTTATCAAATCCTTGCCATAAAGTATTTTTCAATCTCGCTAGGAATGCACAGTGGTTACTTAGCCACCCAAATTTAAATTCTGACCTGCTATCAGTTAGGAAGCGTTATCAATCGCTATTAGCAGAAAAAGATTTAGCAACTTACAGTGGAATGAACCGTTTGCAGCAACTGATAGAAGCATTCTCAAAGTATTATAATGCTGAAATTTTACAGTTACTTCAATCGCAATTGGATGAGCAAAGTGAGCAAAACTGGTTGTTCCGTTTAGTACGTAGTACAAAGGGCTTTCAGCATCCGCTGCGTCATTTGTTACTTATAAATTTTCTACAATTGACTGCTGAAGAGTTTTTTCATATTTCGGAAGAATCTCAACCTTTTGGCAAAGGTAATTGGTTTTGTTTGAATCCCACCTGCTGCTACTTCCAACAATCTACGATTGAAGAGTACCATATTCGTTATGATTCCCATGATCGTAGCCCAATTGGTGTATTTAGCTGTCCGCATTGTCAGTTTACCTATCAACGTAAAGGGCCCGACAAAGATCCAGAAGATAAATATCGGTTTGGTCGAGTCAAGCTATATGGAAAGGTTTGGGATGAAACGCTGAAGATACTTTGGGAAGATTCAACCCTCAGCATGACTGAAGTAGCAGAAAAACTTGGGTTTGATTGGCGTACTGTTCAAAAACAAGCTGTGCGTTTAAACCTTAATTTTCCACGCTCAGGGCCTACGGCTAAAATGTCTCATTTACTCGTATCGCCCCTACAAAATCCGCAGGAGCCTAAAACAATATCACCAGATAAACTAGCCTCTTATAGGGAAGAGTGGCTAGATATTAGGAAAAATTATCCTGAAAAAGGACGCAGACAACTACAAATTGATTTTAGACGAGTTTATACATGGTTACGAAGAAACGATTTGGAATGGCTAGAACAACATTTACCAGTTCGTAAGGTGAAAAAATTACCTTCTTCTTATGGGGTGAACTGGGAAGAACGAGATGCTGAATTAGCTATAAAAGCTAAGCGCTCAGCAGAGCAGTTAAAGACATCCTCTGGTCGTCCCGCGCATATAACGATATCTTCTATTGGTCGGGATTTAGGTCAAAAAGGATTACTTCAGCATCAGCTTCATAAACTACCGCAAACTGCTCAGGTACTTACTGAAGTAGTGGAAACTTATGAGGAGTTTGCAATTCGACGTATCTGGTGGGCAGCAGATTGCTTTCGTAGTGAAGGAATTTATCCGAAGCGTACTAAGTTGTTATTACGAGCTAGTGTAAGCCAGAAAATAGCAACGACTCCACAAGTTAGCAGTGCTATTGAAGAAGCACTTCAATCCCTAGAAATTATTTAAATTTACAATGTAATATGATTGGCTTTTTTCCCGATCCCTATCCCGATGAACTGCTCTATAGTATCTGTGCAAGATACTCATATTTGACGCAGTATCCCGATAAAAAGCTTATAGTTAAAGAATTATTCGGAACCCGTACTGCTTTAGCAATTATTGACTTACCCGCTCATCTCAACAGTCTTTTGGCAGCTATACCTGTTGGACATAACTACAAAGTTGAGCAGCTAATAGATAATCACACGCTATTACCTTTTTACAGCCCATTTCATCCTCCAAATCGTATAAAACGTTTGCAGGATGATATGCAAGGAAATAACAAAACGTTGGTTTCAGGGCGTTTGGGTATCATGGCTAACAGTATTCCTTCCCCAAAGTTCCTGCGATTTTGCCCTGTATGTACTGAGGAAAATAAAAAGCAATTTGGCGATCACTACTGGCATCGTACTCACCAAGTTCCTGGCGTAGAAGTCTGCCCAGTTCATGCCGTCTTTCTAGAAAATAGTAATGCCCAAATATCACACCGGAAGACTCGCCATGAGTTTGTCTCCGCAGAGCAAGCAATACATTCAACTTTACGGCGCTCGTTAAATTTATCAAATCCCTCTCATATAGCTCTTTTAAAGATTGCTAGTGATGCTGCTTGGCTGCTAAATCAGCCCAATTTAATTTCTGGACTTGAATCCTTCCGGAATCGTTACATAAGGCTACTAGCCGATCGCGATCTGGCTACCCATAGTGGTAGGGTTCATACAAGTAGGTTGCTAGAGGCTTTCAAATACTATTACTCAGCTAATCTTTTAAACTTACTTCATTGTGAAGTCGATGATGACAGTCAACATAATTGGCTATTCCGGCTAGTTCGTTCTCCTAAAAGCGCACAACATCCCTTACACCATCTGCTGCTAATACAGTTTTTAGGACACACAGCCGAAACATTTTTTCAACTCCCTGAAGAGTTTCAGCCTTTTGGAGAAGGACCTTGGCCTTGCTTAAATCCCGTTTGCGATCGCTTCCGAAAAAGAAGTATTAAGCAATATCGTTTATCTTATAGCAAAGAAAATGGCAAACCTATTGGTACATTTGCCTGTATTTGTGGCTTTGTCCATTCTAGAATTGGCCCCGATCACTCTAATGAGCATTGGTATCAATACAGCCAAGTAGAATCTTATGGTCATGTCTGGGAATCAGCGTTGCACGAATTATGGGCAGATACAAACGTTAGTCTGCGAGCGATCGCACGTCATCTCGAAGTCGATCCTCGTACTATTAAACTGCACGCAACTCGATTACAGCTACCTTTCCCTCGTCCCACTAAAAGGCCCACAAACGAAATTCAACCTAAATATACTCCACACACAGATGCTTTTCCTGCAAGCACGGACAATGATTTGGAAAAGAATCGGATGGCATGGTTGACTCTCAAACACGAAAACCCTGACGCTGGAGGTAAAGAGTTAAGGAGCAAGTTACCTCGTGTTTATATGTGGCTGTACAGGAACGATTGCAAGTGGCTAAAAGCAAATATGCCCCCACGCCAAAAAGTAGTCAGTCCACCTCGCGTAGATTGGGAAACTCGCGATCGCCAGTGGTCAGAAGCAGCGAGATTGTCTGCGGAACGTTTAAAATATCCTGCTGGTAAGCCTGTACAAATAACTGTATCTGCGATCGCTAGAGAGATTGGTCAACTAGCGAATGTCCAGAAGCACCTCGATCGATTACCTCTAACGGCTCAAGTATTAGCTGAAGTCGTTGAAAATCGAGAAGAATTTGCTGTGCGTCGAGTGTGGTGGGCAGCAGAGTGTTTTCGTCAAGATCATATTTCTCCGCAAGAATGGCAACTGATCCGTCGAGCGAATCTGCGCCCAGAGTTGGTAGCAATACTGCCGGTAAAAGAGGCGATCGCTTTAGCGTTAGAATCTTTACAAATCTATTAATTGAAGCTATTACCAAAGCCTTTCTTCCCTTTATTGCTTGTTTTTTCGCATTGGTTTTCAAGTAACAACGCTTTGAAAGCGCTTTTAGCTTGAAGATGTTGCCGTGGAAGGTTCTCGAAGAAAAGGAAATGCAACTGACCTGATTCTTCACCTGCAATAATTGTTACTCCATCTGGGGCCACGGCACAGGAATGGAGTGTACTATCTCCGCTAAAACTAGAAATAACTGACCTACTTGCGAAGTCCCAAACTTTGAGAGTATGGTCGCGTGAAGTAGAGAGAATATACTTGCTATCTGGTGTAATAGCTACTGCTGTAACAGCAGCCGTGTGAGCATATAAGCCAAACAGCAAATCTCCACTCTTTAAATCCCAAACTATGATAGTGTCATCTTCTGCACCAGAGATAGCGTATTTTCCATCTGATGTCACTGTAACTGTTGTGACGTAGCTTCTATGTCCACTCAAAATGAACCGTTCAGCACCATTTTTTAAATCCCATACCTTAAGGTGTTTTTTATCAAAGTCAGAAATCACATATCGACTATCTGGTGTAACAGCGAGCGCACTAACATTTTCATCTTCAGTTGAAAAACTGCACCGTTGCTGTCCAGTTTCTAAATCCCAGATTTTAAAAGTTTTGTCTAGCGAGGCAGAGATGGCAGTTTGTCCATCTGAGGTTATTGCTATCGCCGTAATTCCCTTATCATGACCAATAAGAGTCTTACATAAGTGACCTGACAAATCCCAAATTTTAATAGTTGCGTCGTCGATCGCCTCCACCTTTAGCCGCTTGAGCGATCCCTCTACGGCTTCCTTGATGTGCTCCGGTCGGCTATTGAGTCCGGGTGAACCCTTCATGCCACGGGGATCGGAATTCGGACTGATGTCGAATCCAAATTTGGTGGCGATTACCACTTGGTCGCGGAAGGGAGCGAGGGCTTCACCCACCAACTCTTCGTTTAAGTACGGGCCGTAGACTTCGGCGGTGTCAAAGAATGTTATTCCGCGATCGACCGCAGCCCCCAGAAGAGCAGTCATCTCCTGTTTGTCTTTGGGCGGGCCATAGGAAAAGCTCATTCCCATGCAGCCCAGCCCGATCGCGGAGACTTCCAGATTGCTGTTGCCAAGTTTGCGCGTTTGCATTGTTTTTCTCCGTTGATGTGGAATTGATATTGTTCGCTGTCGATCGATCTCGTCGTTGTTAGTCGTTTTCGCGGAGATCGGGGTTCACCGTAGGGTCATCGATGCGAGACAGGGCGGTCTTATGACCCCAGCGAGGCCATAGATAGAAGAGGTTGAGGAGGATGAAGACCAGCACGGCCAGCCAGGGTAAGACCAGCGCGATCGCGGTGGCGATCGCATAAATGGCCGGTCCGAAGAGGAAGTGGCGATTGATTTTTCGGATCTTGGTTGGCGTGAGGTGGTTACCGATCAACCGATTCCCACGAGCCGCGTACCGCCACATGAGGTTGACGAAGATACCGATGACGGTCAAGATGCCACCGTAGAACGCAGCGGCAACCGACTCGTCCGTTCCCCGGTGAAACGCTTCGGCGAGCACGGCCGTTGGGAACGGCAGGAATGCAATGAGCATCAGGTGGAGGACGTTAAGCAGCAACAGCATTCCGTCCACGCGGACGATGTGTTTGAACATGGCGTGGTGGTTGATCCAGATTGCGCCGATCACCAGGAAGCTCACCACGTAGGCAAGGTAAGACGGCCAGAGATTGAGGAGTTCTGCCCCGAGCGCTGTGCTCGGTGGTGGCACTTTGATTTCGAGCACTAGCAGGGTGATTGCGATCGCGAACACGCCGTCGCTGAATGCCTCCAAACGGTTGGTATCCACACTCACCTCCTCTGCAAGTAGCGGTTGCTGTTGCCAAGTTCATGCTTCTGCATCGTTACTCCTTCTAGGGGCTGCCTCGGTTATTCAGATTTAAGGGATGCCATATCGATACAGAAGCGGTATTTCACATCGGACTTAAGCAGTCTTTCGTAGGCTTCATTGACTTTTTGGATAGGGATGACTTCAACATCGGCAACGATGTTATGTTCGCCGCAGAAGTCGAGCATCTCCTGGGTTTCAGCGATGCCGCCGATGTTAGAGCCCGAGAGACTGCGGCGGGCCATGATCAGGCTGAATGCCGCGACCTCCAGGGGCTTCTCAGGTGCGCCGACAAGGGTGATGTTGCCGTCGAGGCGAAGCAGGTTGAGATAGGCGTTGATGTCGTGATTGGCGGAGACAGTATCGAGAATGAAATCGAAGCTGCCAGCGTGCTTTTGCATTTCGTCGGCATTGCGGGAGACGACCACTTCGTCAGCACCCAGGCGCAGTGCATTCGTAACAAGTTAGAAGGGAGTATATTTTGTCAATACCTCTTTGTATAGAAATCTAAGTGAATAATAATGATA
>NZ_JAUBTF010000117.1:0-9828 GCF_036702355.1 Microcoleus sp. D3_18_C4 | reverse complement strand
CTGACTACTGACTACTGACTACTGACTACTGACTACTGACTACTGACTACTGACTACTGACTACTGACTACTGACTAAGGACTAAAAAAATGACCGTCAAAGTTTTAATTCCCACTCCCCTGCAAAAATTTACCAACAATCAAGCCACCATCGAATGCGCCGGCGATAACATTTCCGAACTAATTGAATCGCTGGAAACAAATTGTCCCGGCATCAAAAAAAGCCTGTGCGACGAAAAGGGAGAACCCCGCCGATTTCTCAACTTCTACGTCAACAGCGAAGACATCCGCTTTTTGGATGGATCAAACACAGCCCTCCAAGATGGCGATGAAGTTAGCATTGTTCCAGCAGTTGCTGGTGGCTGATTTTGCAACCGCAGATGGTGGCCGATAAACACAGATGAACGCAGATAGAATTAATTACTATCTGCGTTCATTTGCGTTTATCGGCGGTTAAAAACTATTCCCTCACTTAGTGAGGAAATCTATTTGTGAAATCCAATCTAGGCTTGTAGTTGCGCTTGGGCATCCAAGCGCAACTACAAAACCTAAAACTCCTTTCTTGGTTCGCAGTACGTCCGAGAATTATTGCCCTAAGAAGCTGCCCTTGCAGCAGTCCGGGGACGGCGCCGGCCCGTCACCTGATTGGCAGGAGATGGCAAGGATGGGGATGATGCCGATGATGGCGATGCCGATGATGGGGAGGATAATAGCTTAGGTGCTTCCAGGGAACCGGGAGATACTGCTGCTTTTTCCGATCGCACTGCTTCTTCAGGAATTTGCATCAGGAATACCAGCAGCGGATTGCTTTGCAGTTCCCGGCGCATTACCCGCTGAATTGCTTTTTCTATTTGGGTTTGCACTCCTACCCAGTCAATGTCAACTTGTGAGTCAGCAGTGGCGGGTTTGACAAATTCTGACCAGCGATCGCTCAAAACTGTTTCAATGGTTTGAGTGATTAATTTGATCACCTCCGCGCGATCGGCTGATGTCACTACACCTTTCAAGTGGACTTCTGGTTTGGCAACTAATTTGCCTTCCCAATTCAAAGCCGCCGCTACAGTTACAACGCCATCTCCGGCCAACTGCTGACGTTCCTTGAGGACGCTGGCTTTGACAACGCCCGATCGAGAAGCATCTACCAATTCAATTCCTGAAGGCACTTGACCAGCGACTCGCATTGAATTTTCAGTTAATTCTACGACATCGCCGTTATCAATAACCACCATATTGCTAGCGGGAATGCCCATGCTTTGAGCCGTCTTGGAGTGCTGGATCAGCATCCGGTGTTCCCCGTGTACTGGCAAGAAGAACTTGGGACGAGTCATGTTAATCATTAACTTTTGGTCTTCTTGACAACCGTGACCCGAAACGTGAATGCCTTTGTCGCGGCCGTAAACCACGTGTGCTCCCAGCATCATCAGTTTATCGATCGTGTTTACCACTGCGATCGTATTTCCCGGAATTGGATTAGCTGAGAAAATGACTGTATCGCCCTTCCTGATTTTCAGTTCGTGATGTTCGCCGTTAGCAATGCGAGTCATCGCCGCCATCGGTTCGCCCTGGGAACCTGTAGTTAAAATCAGTACCTTGTCTTCAGCCAAATTGCGGATTTCTTTCAGCGGTTTGAAAATACTATCTTCGCATTTGATGTAGCCGAGATTGCGGCAGTGAGCGATGACGTTAAGCATCGACCGGCCAACCACTCCGACATACCGATTGTTTTTCTTAGCCAAGTCCAAAACAATTTGCAATCGGTGTACCGACGAAGCAAAAGTCGTCAGCATTACCCGTCCCGGTGCTTGAGCGATAATTCTGTCTAAATTCGGCGCCACAGAACTTTCCGAAGCGGTAAAACCGGGAACTTCCGAGTTAGTTGAATCGCTGATCAAGCACAGCACGCCTTTCTCGCCGTACTCGGCCAGCTTTTGCAAATCAAAATGCTCGCCGTCTACAGGAGTGTGGTCAATTTTAAAGTCTCCGGTGTGGATCACAATTCCCACGGGAGTGTGAATTGCCACAGTAAAACTGTCGGCCATCGAGTGAGTGTTGCGGATGTATTCTACTAAGAAATTCTTGCCAATTCTGACAGTATCCCTGGGTCGAACCGTTCTCAATTCAGTGCGGTGAGACACTCCGGCTTCTTCGAGTTTTCCGGCTAGCAAAGCCATCGCCAAACGGGGGCCGTAGATGACCGGAATTTCAAATTGTTTGAGGTGATAAGGAATTCCCCCGATGTGGTCTTCGTGACCGTGAGTCACGATCATACCTTTAATTTTATGGCTGTTTTCCCGCAGGTAAGTCATGTCTGGGAGGACAATATTTACCCCGTGCATTCCATCTGTCGGGAACGCTAAACCGGCATCTAAAAGAATTATTTCGTCGCCGTACTCAAACACACAAGTGTTTTTACCGATTTCGTGCAGCCCGCCGAGGGGAATAACTTTTAGAGCAGATGCAGTTGTATTTTTGATCATGCGTATCCTTTGTTAGTTATTTTTGTTATTGGTCTGTGGTCTTTGGTCTTTGGTCTGTCGTCTTTCGTCTACTGTTCGTTTGTAGGGCAATATTTTTCCAAATATTTATGGAAAAATCCCTGGCGGGTTTTACTATCCCGTACAGTCAGTTGTCTTGGGTCTTCATTCTTCTATCTTCAGTCTTTAATCCTTGACTGTTAGCTAGTTACTAACACTTAATTACTAATGACTGATGACTCAGAACTAATGACTTATCACAACCAATATTCAGTTGTCTGAAAACTCGTTCTCGCTCGTCTAGCTAGCTGATACTGCTGCTAGCTGACTCAGTACGTCCTTTAACTTTTGAGTTACCTCAACGGGCGGATCGCACAGGGGCGGACGGGTGGAGCCTACATCCCAGCCTTGAAGTTTGAGAGCTGTCTTGACGGGAATGGGATTTGTGGTGAGAAAAAGAGCTTTAAACAGGTCAAAAAGTTGCAAGTGAATCTGGGTAGCGACTTGAACTTGACCGGCCTCGAAAGCTTTGATCATCTGTTGCAGTTGCTCTCCTACCAGATGGCTGGCTACGCTAACTACACCAGATCCTCCTACCGCCAGCATTGGCAAAGTTAGGGAATCATCTCCAGAATAGATGGCAAATTCAGGGGATGTCAAGCACCGAATTTGACTTGCTTGATCCAAGTTGCCACTTGCTTCTTTTACGGCCACAATGTTGGGGATTTCTGCCAATCGAGCCACCGTCTCCGGCAACATATTCTGACCAGTGCGACCGGGGATGTTATATAACATTATAGGCAATTCGGGAGCAGATTGCGCGATCGCCCGAAAATGATTATATAAACCTTCTTGCGGGGGTTTGTTGTAATAAGGAACCACCTGCAAACAACCATCTAACCCTAGTTTAGCTGCTTTTTTCGTAGCTGCGACTGCTTCTGAAGTAGAATTCGATCCGGCTCCTGCGATTACCAACGCCTTACCGGCCACCGCCTTTTGTACCACCTGAAATAATTCGTACTCTTCATCCCAGGTCATAGTGGGAGACTCGCCAGTAGTGCCGCACACTACCAAGCTATCTGTACCGCGATCGGCTAAATGAACTGCCAATTGTTCTGCTACCGCATAGTTAACGCTGCCGTCTTCCTTAAACGGCGTAATCATTGCAGTCAGAACCCGTCCAAACTTTACCACACTTTCTCCGATTTTAGACTGTTGATTTTTGATTTTAAATTTTTGATTTCAGATGAAAGGTTTATCTAAAATCCCCAATTTCAATTTCCAAATTGCCAGGGTTTCCCTAATTAGAAGCCGCCGCCACTTGGGTTCGCAACAAATTTTTTTCTACCAGCAACTCAGCTATCTGCACCGCATTTAAAGCCGCCCCTTTGCGAATTTGATCGCCCGACAGCCACATCTCCAACCCGCAGGGGTGAGAAATATCTTGGCGAATCCTGCCAACTAACACCTCATCCTTACCGCTGGCTTCTGCGGGCATCGGGAAATAATTAGCTTGCCAGTCTTCTACCAGCTTAACCCCGCTTGCCTGCTTTAAGATTTCCCTGGCCTCGATCGCGCTAAAAGGCTCTGCAAACTCTAGATTAATCGCTTCCGAATGAGCGCGCAGTACGGGAACCCGCACACAAGTTGCCGTAATTTTAATCTCGTCCGTACCAAATATCTTCCGAGTTTCGTTTACCATTTTCATCTCTTCTTCACAATAACCCAAATCATTAATCGGGGTGTTGTGCGGAAACAAATTAAATGCTAAGGGGTATGGAAATATATCTGTTTTGGGCGTTTCCCCCTGCAAAATTGCTCTTGCTTGAGCTTTCATTTCCTCCATTGCCCTTGCGCCCGCCCCGCTGGCAGACTGGTAAGTCGCTACAACGATGCGCTGTATCGGCCTAACTTTGTGAAGTGGCCAAACAGCAACTGCCATCAAAATAGTCGTGCAGTTGGGATTAGCAATTATACCTCGGTGAGTTGCTGCTGCTTGGGGATTGACTTCGGGAACCACTAGCGGTACTGTCGCATCCATGCGGAAAGCGCTAGAATTGTCAATTACCACTGCCCCGGCTGCCACCGCTTGCGGAGCCCATAACTTAGAAGTAGAACCGCCGGCAGAGGCCAGCACCAGATCTACATTATCAAACGATCGCGCCGACACTGCTGCCACCGGCAGCATCTCACCGCCAAAAGGCAAAGTTGTGCCTGCTGAACGTTCCGAAGCCAGCAGCTTCAAGTTAGAAATCGGAAAACTCCGGCTGTGCAATAGTTCTAGCAACTCGGCACCGACTGCGCCGGTAGCTCCTAAAATGGCAACTCGATAGGATTGAGACAAATTAGTTTCCTCCACAAATTAAAGTCTAAACGATCGAAATCAAAAATTTAAATAACTGCAATTCTCAATATCAAACTTAATTAATGTTATGCGACATCAGGAGCATGAGAGGATGGCAATGGTGCAGTTAACCTAAAAGGGCGATCGAACTTCCCGATTGATCCGTGCGATCGTACCCAATGCCAGTTTAGCATCTTTTGCCAATCGCCCACGCCCAATCCGCATCCGGTTAAGTTTTGCGATATATCTGCATTTTCGCAGGCGCATCCATTGACTTTAACTAGCTGCCTAGGCCGGCAAGATTGACATCACAGGGCGATATGTGCTATGGTGCATCGGCAATTAGTGGACTTAACCTCCACATTCCTAGCAGCAAAAGCTAGTATCCTCAAACCAAAACTATTTGGCAAGAGCCAAAAAAGTAGCCGACAATGACTTACAGTCTCATCCGGTAAAGGTTTTGTAGTTGTGCCGTTACGAGTCAAAGCGTAACAAAATTAAAATGCAGGCAAAGTCAGATTTGTATGTATTTTATCAAGGAAATTGGGTCTAAAACCCTGTCCTTCTAGGACGGCTTTAATTTCTTAAATCCCTTCCTAAAAGTCAGGAAATTTCTAGTATACTACAGTAGTCAAGGTTAAACTCCTGCGCCATAGTGCATAAAAACAGTTAACGACACACTTTAGCGCGTAAACCGGGGGACAAAGAGCGGCGAAAACTCTATAAACAGCTAGGGGCTTAACACAGTTCCTTTAACCAGAGAAACAAACTATTTAGTCTTGTTAAGTAGGGTAGGGCATACCCGAACTCTAGGTAAATATCCTAGTACGCTTTTGGAGATAGACCCTCTGGGATGACTGCGAATCAGGCTCGTTAATTGGTAGGATTTCTACGGTTAAAAAGTTTGAGGATTGCCGCAAGGACGCAACATTTTAAGGTCAGTCGCTGAATTAAGAATCCCTGTCCTTTAGGTCAGGGAGTGTCAATACACTATTGTTAAATATCAAAAAAGCCGATGAAAGTAACCCAGGAAAAACTTCCAGCTAGCCAAATTGGTCTGGAAATCGAAGTACCGTCAGAAAAGTCAAAACAAGCTTACGAGCAAGTAATTAAACAATTTGCTCGCGAGGTTAATATTCCTGGGTTCCGCAAAGGCAAAGTTCCCCGTCAAGTTTTGCTACAGCGCCTAGGCCAGACTCGCTTGAAGGCGACGGCTTTGGAAAATTTGATTAATGATTCCCTGCAAAAAGCCCTCGAACAAGAAAAAATTGCCGCAATTGGCAGTTTTGAACTTCGCACCGAGTTTGAAGAATTACTAGAGAAGTTCGATCCAGAACAGCCTCTGATTTTTTCGGCGAAGGTTGATGTACAACCAGAAGTGAAAATGGGTCAGTACACTGGTTTGCAGCTTCAAGCAGAAGAAGCTAAGTATGATGAGGCTCAGGTAGATGAGGTATTGGCAAAATATCGCTCGGACAAAGCTACTTTAATCCCCGTAGAAGGCCGGCCGGCTCAGTTGGGAGACGTGGCTTTGGTTGATTTCTCCGGTAAATTTGCGGAAGCAGCCGAAGGCGAAACTCCCGCAGAAATTCCTGGTGGCGAAGCAGAAGACTTCCAAGTAGAATTATCGGAAAATCAGTTTGTACCGGGCTTTATCCAAGGCATGATCGGGATGAATCCGGGAGAAACTAGAGAAGTTTCCGTGCAGTTCCCAGATGAGTATAGCAGTGAAGAATTAGCCGGAAAACCCGCAGTCTTTACGATTACCCTCAAAGAACTTAAGGAAAAAGAATTGCCGGAGTTGGACGACGACTTCGCCCAAGAAGTCAGTGAGTTTGAAACTTTAGCAGAACTGCGCGAATCGCTCGAAACTCGGTTTAAAGCAGACCAAGAAAACAAGACATCAGCTAATAAGGAAAAAGCTATATCAGCAGCCCTCGTGCAGCTAATAGACGTGGAAATTCCCGAAACAATGGTCGATCGCGAAATCGATTATTTGTTGAATCAACAAGCCGTCCAATTGAAAAATTACGGCATAGATATCAACCAACTGTTTACCGAAGAAAATATGGGCCCGATGCGGGAACGCTCGCGCCCGGAAGCAATCGAGCGCCTCAAGCAGAATTTAGCTCTGGCAGAAGTAGCCAAGCTGGAATCCTTATCTGTTGAACCAGCAGAAGTAGCAGCCGAAATAGCAAAAATCAGAAAGCAGTTTCCCAAAGGAGATTTTGACCCCCAAAGGTTGCAGGAATTTGTAGCAGAAGACTTGCTCAAACAAAAAACCCTGAAATGGTTGGAAGAAAAAGGGACAATCGAACTCCTACCTGAAGGCTCTCTGACTCCGGCAGCAGAAGAATCAGAAGAATCGGACGCTGAAGATTCAGCAGAAGCAGCCACGAGCGTTGAAGTGGAAGTCGTAGGCGAAGAATAGAACTTAATTTGTTCAAATGTCCTAATTGGGGGCATGAAATCAACCGCGATTTTAACGGCGCACCCGATCCTTAACTACAAGCTCCGGGTGCGCCCGATCCTTACTAAAACCTCGGGGCGTCCACTAGAAGCAGCTATGATTGACAAGTGAGTGTTTTAACTCATTCACCCCGCGAACCTTGCGATTCACGCCCGCGTTGCGCCGAACACAGAAAGCAATCTCACAGACTCAAAACTCCGCATTCCCCCGATATCTGTTCAGAAGAGGCATAATAGTTAAAAGCTGGCGGCTTAATTTAAAGCTTTCATCAGCAGCAGCAAATTGTCTAGAATCCTTGACTGGTGTCTTATGGTTGTATCTCAATCTTCCAATTACCTAATTACAAGCTATAACGATTTTGATGTCAGTTCCAGCCCCAGCAATGTAGTGCCGATGGTACTAGAACAGTCGGGGATGGGCGAGCGGGCTTTTGACATTTACTCGCGCTTGCTGCGGGAGCGAATTGTGTTTTTAGGAACTCCCGTAACCGACGAAGTTGCTGACTCAATAGTGGCTCAGCTATTGTATCTAGATGCCGAAGACCCAGAGAAAGATGTCCAAATGTACATAAATTCCCCCGGCGGCTCGGTGACGGCCGGCATGGCAATTTATGACACAATGCAGCAAATCCGCCCCGATGTGGTAACGATTTGTTACGGTTTGGCAGCGAGTATGGGCGCATTTCTACTGACAGCAGGAGCCCACGGTAAGCGGATGTCTCTTCCGAGTTCCCGGATTATGATTCACCAGCCGCTTGGAGGCGCTCAAGGTCAAGCAGTTGATATTGAGATTCAAGCCAAAGAAATCCTTTATCATAAGCGTAAGCTGAATCAACTTCTAGCGCACCACACGGGTCAACCGATCGACAAATTAGAGGCGGATACAGAGCGCGACTTTTTTATGTCAGCCGAGGAAGCCAAAAATTACGGTTTGGTCGATCGAGTTATCGCTAAAGAAAACCTTCCGGCGGCGGGAGAGAATGTCACTGCACTGAATTAAGAGGCTGTTATGTCTAAGTACGACTCCCATCTAAAATGTTCGTTTTGTGGCAAGTCTCAAGAGCAAGTACGCAAGTTGATCGCAGGGCCCGGGGTGTATATCTGCGACGAATGCGTAGACTTGTGCAATGAAATTTTAGATGAGGAGTTGTTTGATTCGAGTGCAGTGCCTGCTGCGGCGGTGGCACCGAAGCAGGAAACGACGCCAAAGCGCCGCGCTTCCTCGGGCAAAAGTATGTCGATGAGCCAAATTCCCAAGCCCAGGGAAATTAAAAATTACCTCGACGAAAATGCGATCGGGCAAGATGAGGCGAAAAAGGTGCTCTCGGTGGCTGTTTACAACCACTACAAGCGCCTGAGCTTTATCCATGCCAAAAATAGCGGCAAGCACCCGCCGGAAGAAGTAGAACTGCAAAAATCGAATATTTTGTTAATCGGGCCCACGGGCTGCGGAAAAACTCTGCTGGCTCAGACGTTGGCGGATATGCTGGATGTACCCTTTGCGGTGGCTGACGCGACGACGCTGACGGAAGCGGGCTATGTCGGGGAAGATGTGGAAAATATTTTGCTGCGGCTGCTGCAAGTGGCAGATATGGACGTGGAAGAGGCGCAGCGCGGAATTATTTATATTGATGAAATTGACAAAATAGCCCGCAAGAGCGAAAATCCTTCGATTACGCGAGATGTGTCGGGTGAAGGCGTGCAGCAGGCGCTGCTGAAAATGCTGGAGGGGACGATCGCCAATGTACCTCCCCAAGGCGGCCGCAAGCATCCCTACCAAGACTGCATCCAAATTGATACTAGCAATATCATGTTTATCTGCGGCGGTGCTTTTGTCGGTCTAGAGAAAGTGATTGAGCAGAGAACGGGTAAAAAGTCAATGGGTTTTATTCAGCCCGGAGAAGCTCAGCCGAAGGAAAAGCGGGCTGCTGATGTACTCAAGCAACTGGAACCGGATGATTTGGTGAAGTTTGGGATGATTCCTGAGTTTATTGGGCGGGTGCCGGTGGCGGCGGTGTTGGAACCGCTGGATGAGGAAACGCTGATGGCGATTTTGACTGAGCCGCGCAATGCTTTGGTTAAGCAGTATCAAAAGCTGCTGAAGATGGATAATGTGCAGTTGGACTTTAAGCCAGAGGCGATTCGGGCGATCGCCCAGGAAGCATACCGCCGCAAAACTGGAGCACGGGCGCTGCGGGGAATTGTCGAAGAATTGATGTTGGATGTGATGTACGAGTTGCCGTCGCGCAAGGATGTTGCCCGATGTACGATTACGAAGGAAATGGTCGAGAAGCGATCGACCGCCGAGTTGTTGGTACTTCCGTCTTCCCTGCCCAAGCCAGAGTCAGCTTAAAAGTAGATATTCACAATCACTAGGTGACTTTAATTAAACATAAAACTTTTAGGGTATTAAGAAACCTGGAAGGGCGGCCACTCTTAGCAGCGCCCTACTAAAAAAACCGAGAAATATCAGGTTCGGATAATTAGTTATAATTAAGGGCAGCCGATTCACAGGGACGCCAAACCCCCTATGCCAAAAAAA
>NZ_JAUBTF010000116.1:0-9913 GCF_036702355.1 Microcoleus sp. D3_18_C4 | reverse complement strand
GCCTATTTTTTTTTAGCACACATTGGCTCAATCCTTACAAAGGTATGGGTTTCAGGCTGGTTGTTACCCCCCCAGCTTCGATAGTTGGTTTAGTTCCTTAGCCAACTTGAAGTTGATTGCCAGCTATAGCTGGACTTGGCTGACTCGACTCAAATGCAATCGCTTGATCAATCCAAATCGCACTGCCAATCGACCTATTAGTGACGTGGCCCTCGCCGCCAGTGGGACGGTGGTTCATCTCAAAGGCTATGGCTTGATCCTAGTATTCAAGATTGTTGCCCCAGACGGTGACATTGACTACTGGGCCACCAATGATTTAAAGATGAGTCCCCTAAAACGCCAGCAGTGGGCAGAGTTTGAGTGGTCGATCGAGGAATACCACCGTGGTCTCAAGCAATGCTGTGGGATTGAAAAAGCCCAAGTGCGTTCTGCTCGCGCTCAACGCAATCACATTGGATTGGCGATTCGAGCCTTTCTCCGCCTGGAGTTGCATTGGTTTCATCGGGGCATCAGTTGGTATGAGTCTAAACTCAGCATTGTTCGGGAGGCAGTGCGCTCCTATTTAACTGCTCCTTGGCTTTCTCTTTCACTAACTGCGTAACTCCTGACTATATACCCTAATTATGAAGATTCTGTAAAGAGGCTGATGTTAAGGAACATCTGACTTAATCAAGGACTATACTGTGTTTTAAAGAACAAAAAATTAAATCATCCTCCCAAAGGCTGATTTTTAGGTTTCGTTAAGAAATAACCTGTTAAATTCTGGGAGGCAGCAGGGAACTTACAGTAACGCCGGAAGCGTTCAAAGAGAGAAAAGCCAAAAACATAAAAGGGAAAAGTTTCCCGACTACTTTTGTTCCTTCTTTGAAAAAGGGAGAAAAGTAAATATTTCTTAGAGTAACTATACAGAAGTTTAGCTATCGGTGTGATAGTTCTAAATTTTGTTTGGTAGTTAACGATGAAAAATTCGCCCAAGAGTTAAAAAACCGGATTATACAAGGATCTAGCTTTGAGCAGTTAGGCAGAGGATATGCAGCAAATTCTGAAAAAGTAATCAATTTCCCTACGGGAACTATTAGCCGAGGAGAAATGCCAGAACAGATGAGAAATGCTGTAGATAAAGCAAGAGTTGGCGAATTAATAGAACCGTTTTTAAGCGATAACAATTGGTTTTTATTGCGGATCGAGCAATTGTTGACAGTTACGCTAGACGGGGAAATTAAGCGACAGCTACAAAATGAATTGTTTGAAGAATGGTTGAGAGAGAAAATGACCAAAAGCAAAATCTAGATGGAATTGCGAGAAGGCTTTTAAGTATTTGTAGAATGCAGAAACTTTGATGAATTAGGAAAATAGGATATTATGGATACCAACGAATTCAAATCTCATTATTCTCTACTTCCATTAGGGAACGAACGGGACAAATTAAATTTCGATTTGTTGATGGGTGGAAAAAATGCGATAGCACCCACAAGCTTACAAACATCTCTACCTGAAGTCGAGTTCGTGGGAAGCAACGGATTATTGCCCATTACGCCGCTTAAAGAAGATGCAAATTTGGCATATAATGCTACTCAAACAGTAATACCAGGTCGAGATTTCATTACTGGCGAAGTAATAGATAATTCTTTAATCGGGACTGATATAAATCAACATATCATAGCTAAGGAAATTGTTTTTGTCGATTCTTATATTGACAATTATCAACATCTAATAGCTAGCATTAAGCCTAGTGCAGAAATTATTATTCTTAATAGAGAAAATGATAGTATTAAACAGATTAGCAATGTTCTAGCCCAACGTAGTGAAATTGCTGCTATCCATATCATTTCTCACGGTAGTTCAGGAAGTTTACAGCTAAATCCAACAGATCTTAATCTGGATAATCTCAATAAACATAGTCAGCAGATTCAGCAATGGGCAAATGCTTTAACCAAAGATGCTGACATTTTATTATATGGTTGTAATGTTGCTTCTGGCGAAAAAGGTTTAGCATTTGTTGATCTGTTAAGTGAATTAACGGATGCAGATATTGCCGCTTCTAATAATATAACTGGTAATATCTCTTTGAATGGTGATTGGATTCTCGAAGAGAATACAGGTGAAATCGAAACCCAATTTTTGTTTAATAAAGGAGCAATTACATCCTATGCTTACACTCTTGATACTAGCCTTTCATCGGAACAAATTAATGAAATTGTTGACGAATTAGTTGGCTCTGGAGGTTTATTTGATTCAATCCAAAACCAAATCAGCAATCAAGTCACTAATCAACGCCTCCCTATTGTAGGAACAAAGTTAAACACAGTTACTCAGTTTTTTGATACAAGTTTTATTAGCAACCTAAAGGCTCAACTAGAGGTTATTAAGAATAGCGCCACACCTACAGTTCAAGCTGTTAAACAGATTTTATTTAATGCCTTTGGCGTAAATGGAACAAATGGACTATTGGTTCTAGATCCCAATGCAGATAAGGACGGCATATTAGATACAGTAGCAGATTTTAATGATATTAAGTTGGTGCTGACTGATGCGAATAATTTTACCTTCGATCTTCAACTTAAAAAAGACTTAACTTACACTTCAGTTCCCCTACCCTTGGATCTGGGATTACCAGCCTTAATTTTTAATTCTACTGGGCTAGGGCTAGATGCTAAAGTTGGTTATGAATTTGGTTTAAAATTCGGACTAGACAATGGTATTTTCAGTTTTGATACTTCCGCTAAAGATGAGTTTAAATTAAATCTTAATGTGGGGCTAAAGGATAATTTAAGTGCTGAAGCAAACCTGGGATTGTTAAATTTTGCTGTTAAGGAAGCTGCGGATAATCCACTTCAGTTTGGCGGGGCAATTTTGGTGGATCTGCAAAAAACTAATGGAGAATTGACAGCAACTCCTACATTATCTGCGGGACTAGAAAACAAAACAAATATTAGCTTAGACCTCCTAACCAAATTTGGCACTGATGATAAATTCCCTTCCATTAAAGCTAAGCTTGATATTGGGTGGGATGCCAAAGCGGATCTGACCTTAGAAAATTTTGATGTTAAGTTCAGAGATGTAAAAATTGATGCTGGTTCGTTCATTAGTGATTTTATCCGTCCGATTGGAGAACAATTTGACAAGGTTTTTAAACCCCTTCAACCAGTTATAGATATTCTTGATGCAAAAATACCTGGTACTAACCTAGGAATTATTGAACTTTTAGACGATGCAGCGCCAATCAAATCATTTATCAATACTTACAAACAACTGAGCAAATTCAAAACGATCGCTTCTAGTGGTCAGTTTGTAATGATTGATAACTTGGATTTGAGTAACTACATTAGCGGTGATCTCTTCGATTTAAATGCAGACAAGCTAAAAAGTGCTAATTTAAGCATACCCTTTGTCCCTAAAACTTTACCCAGTGAGTTCACCGAATTAGAAAAGATAGGAGTTAATCTCCCTATTCTCACTAACCCGTCCGAAGTATTTAAACTTTTGATTGGTAATGAAAATGCAACTTTGTTTGATTTTGATATGGCACCTGTTGGTTTCAAAGTGCCACTTCCTGATATATCAATTCCTGTTTTGCCTGTTCCACCCATCGGCATTAAGTTTGCGGGTGATTTTAGCTTTAATGCTAAATTTGGTTTTGGCTACGATGCAAAAGGATTAAATCGGACTCTAGAGAAAACAGGTAAACCGTTTGACGGGTTTTATCTCAAAGATACTTCTGGGTTAGGGTTAGGTTTAGAAATTAGAGGATCGGGTCAGTTAGGGGTTGATAATGAATTTGTATCGGCAGCTTTGGGTGTTGGTCTTTCCTTAAATTCGGATATAAAAGCTACTTTGAAGGATGATATTGAGCCTGATCATCGGCTGCGTACTTATGAAATTGAAAAAAAATTACAAAAAAGTCCATTATGCCTATTTGAACTTAATGGCCAGATGAAATTAGGCATTTTTGGTGAAGGTACAGTCGGTATAGGGCCATTCAAGAAAACAACTCGCAAGACATTTTTTGACAAAGTGTTAGTTGATTTCAGCTTGGATTGTGGTGATAGCCAAGGCAGCCAACCAATGTTAGCAAACCTAGATAATGGTGTATTGCGATTAAATATGGGGCGCTATGCCGACCAACGGGGTATTGTCAATAATACTGATGGCAATGAAACATTCAAAGTTGAGCATATAGATGGTGAAGCTGTTAATGAAACAGTAAAAGTTTCAGCTTTCGGACTGACTGAAGAATTTACAGGAATTAGTAAAATTTACGCCGAAGGTGGTGCAGGTGATGATGTAATTGAACTAGCACCAGAGGTATTAGCAGAGTCAGAACTGTGGGGAGATTTTAATCCTGAAAACGGTGTTGCAACCGGACCAGATGGCAAAGCCAGACCAGATGGCAAAGATCGCCTCTTTGCGGGTAAGGGACTGGCAAAACTTTATGGTGGTGGAGATGATGATTATTTGACTGCTGAGGATTTCACTGCTAAGGATGCACCTAATCTGACTCGTACAGGTTCAGCTTATCTCTACGGTGGCGACGGTAATGATGAAATTGCTGGAGGCAGTTCCGATGATTTTATTTATGGTGGTGCTGGAGAAGATGCGCTGTATGGTAATGATGGGCGGGATCTAGTCTATGGCGAGCGACCAAATGCCACAGCAGATATTTCTGATATTCCTGCCAATCAAGCTGGCGATTTGATTAGCGGTGGAAAGGGCGATGATTCTCTCTATGGAGAAGTTGGTAATGATATCATCGAAGGTCTTTCGGGTAATGACAATATCGATGGTGCCGAAGGTGACGATGCGATTACTGGCGGCGCAGGTAGCGACTTAATTCTCGGCGGTAAAGGTAAGGATCTCATCCTTGGTGAAGCAGAAAACGTTCCTCTCGGTCAAGGCGGTAACGATACCATTTACGCTGGTGCAGACGATGACACTATTGAAGATGATGAAGGCGATGACATCCTCGACGGCGAAGGTGGTTTCGACTCCATCAAAGGCGGTATTGGAAATGATTCGATCGCAGGCGGTGATGCTAACGACACTCTCGAAGGTGGTGCAGATAACGACACCGTTTTTGGTGGTTTAAACGATGACATTTTGCGCGGTCAAGAAGGCGAAGACTATTTAGAAGGTGGCGACGAAAACGACCAAATATTTGCTGGTGCTGGTAATGACCAAATAATTGGCGGTAACTCGTTTGCTTCCAGCAATAACGGTGATGACACTATTTATGGTGAAGATGGTAACGATCGCATCCTTGGCGATAACGGAAATGTAGAAACTCTTACCTTAATTAGTAGTGCTGGCAACGACAAAATCTTTAGCGGTAACGGCAACGATTTAGTTTACTCTCAAGGTGGCGATGATTATGTAGAGGGTAGCATCGGATTTGATACCATCTTTGGCAGTCTGGGAAATGATTCGCTACTCGGCCAAGAAGATGATGATTATATAGAAGGTGGTGCAGATAACGACACCGTTTTTGGTGGTTTAAACGATGACATTTTGCGCGGTCAAGAAGGCGAAGACTATTTAGAAGGTGGCGACGAAAACGACCAAATATTTGCTGGTGCTGGTAATGACCAAATAATTGGCGGTAACTCGTTTGCTTCCAGCAATAACGGTGATGACACTATTTATGGTGAAGATGGTAACGATCGTATCCTGGGCGATAACGGAAATGTAGAAACTCTCACCTTAATTAGTAGTGCTGGCAACGACAAAATCTTTAGCGGTAACGGCAACGATTTAGTTTACTCTCAAGGTGGCGATGATTATGTAGAAGGTAACATCGGACTTGATACCATCTTTGGCGGTCTGGGAAATGATTCGCTACTCGGACAAGAAGATGCAGATTATATAGAAGGTGGTGCAGATAGCGATCGCATTTCCAGTGGCGCAGCCGATGATTTAGTAATTGGCGGTTCTTCTAACCTTGATGACTTAGAAGACAAGTCAGACGGCGCAGATGAAATTATCGGTGATGTCGGTAACGATATTATCTTAGGCGACAACGGCACCAT
Source organism: Microcoleus sp. D3_18_C4 (assembly GCF_036702355.1). NCBI lineage: Bacteria > Bacillati > Cyanobacteriota > Cyanophyceae > Oscillatoriales > Microcoleaceae > Microcoleus > Microcoleus sp. D3_18_C4. The sequence continues at coordinate 3,890 of NZ_JAUBTF010000116.1, read as the reverse complement.
CAACCCTGTCACCCGCGATGTTATCACTAACCCTAATGGCGGTGCAGGTAGCGATACTATCTACGGTGGTATTGGCAACGAAATCATTTTTGGCGGTGGTTTAAATGACTACCTCGTTGGTGATGCTGAAAATGGCAGCGGAAAAGATATCGTTGTAGGCGACCAAGGTTCATTAAATGCCAACTACATAGTTGCAGAACATTCCCCAGTTGATAACTCTGGTGGTAACGATACCATCAGTGGTAGTGGTGGTGAAGACTTCCTCTTGGGTGGCGATGGTAATGATAGCATTGCTGGCGATGCAGATCCAGATGTTCTCGTTGGTGATAACGGTAAATTAACCTTGAATCAAGGTGTAGTTACACGCATCGAAACTACTAACCCAGAAAACGGTGGTAACGATACGATTACTGGTAGCAATGGCGCTGATCTTTTGGTAGGTGGGACCGAAGATGATAACCTTTCTGGTGGTAGCGATGAATCAGCAGATATCCTATTAGGTGATAACGGCGTTGTTGTCATAAATGACGCTACCGAAGACGCTAACGATATCTTCTCTATTTTCCCGACTGCTGGCGGTAAAGATACTATTGATGGTGGCGCGGGAAATGATATTGCGATCGGCGGTACGGCTGAAGATCTGCTGTTAGGATTTACAGGTGCAGATATTCTCCTTGGCGACCACGGACGCATTACCCGCGATAATACTGACAGTGTGCAAAGAGTTGCTACCACCTTTGAAGATAACGGCGGTGACGATAGCATTGATGGTAACGAAGGTGCAGATATTGCACTCGGCGGTCAAGGTAATGACAGCATCACTGGTGGAAACGCTGACGATATTCTGTTAGGTGATAACGGTATTGTTGTCCGAAAGGATGGTAGTGAAGACGCGAACGATATCTTCTCCACTTCCCCGACTGCTGGCGGTAGCGATACCATTACTGGTGATGAAGGCGCAGATATAGTTGTTGGCGGTAGAGTTGGCGATCACATTTTCGGCAACCAAGATAATGATATTCTCCTCGGAGATGGCGGTCGCATTACTCGCAACGCTAATGATGTAGTAGAAAAAATCGAAACTACCTTCCCAGATAACGGCGGCGATGATACCGTTGAAGGCAATCAAGGTAAAGATATCATCCTTGGTGGTTATGCCAATGATCGCCTGACTGGTAACACCGAAGCTGATATTATCTTGGGTGATAATGGCGTACTGAATTACGTAGTTGATAACAACCCTGCTACGCTCGATTTAGTTACCACTACCAACCCAACTTTAGGTGGTAACGATACCATTGACGGTAACGAAGGAGATGATATTGCCTTTGGCGGTAGTGCTGCGGATATCATCAACGGTGGCGATGGCAAAGACTTAGTATTTGGCGATCACGGTAAAGTAGATTTCAGTTTACCCGCCAACCAAAACTTCACCTCAATTGATACCTCAATTACCGATAAAGGTGGCAACGATATTATTCATGGTAACGCCGATGACGATATTATCCTTGGCGGACAAGCTGACGATTTAATCTTTGGAGATGGTGGCGATGACGACATCATTGGCGGTCATAATGTCGCAGGTGGCACTGATGGTAATGATTCCATAAATGGCGGTACTGAAAATGATGTCATTACTGGCGATAACGCGATCATTACCCGCCGCGTCGATAATATTAGTCCAAGGATGCGCGTCCTCGCAGGTGAAACCATTTATGATGACGCTGGCAATCCTTCAATTACTGCCAACAGTCAAGCGAATCCTACTACTAAGACCGAACGCAATATCCAGTTACTCGACCATTCTGTCAACGCAGATGCTAAGACTTTTGGCAATGATGCGATCGCAGGGGGTGCGAACAACGATATGATCTTCGGACAACTGGGTAACGATGTCATCCAAGGCGATAGTTCCATCAGCGAAGTAGTTAGCCTCACAGATCCTTCGGTAGAAAATAGCAATGACGGCGACGATTATATTGAAGGCAATGGTGGCAACGATTTAATCTTTGGCAATTTAGGTCAGGATGATATTATCGGTGATAGTTCCAGTCTGTTTGGCAACGACACGCAAGCAAAACGTCCGACGGGTCAAGATACCATTTTTGGTGGTGCAGGAACGCAGATCGATCGCAACAATCTGGGCGACCAGTCAGCAGAAGGACACGCTCGCGATGCAGATGCAATCGTTGGCGATAATGGTAATATCTTCCGCTTGGTAGGTACTAAAGGTAATTATAGCGGCAAGTTTCTTAACTTTACCTACGATAATTACAGTAAATCACTGCAAATTATTCCTCGCGCCATTCAACTACTTGACTATACTTCCGGCGGTAATCCTAACAACTTGGGTGGCGATGATTTAATCTTGGGAGAAGCGGGTGATGATGTCTTGTATGGCATGACTGGTAATGATGTTATGTTCGGTAACGCACAAGATGACGACATCTTTGGCGGTACGGGACACGATCGCATTTACGGCGGAACGGGTGAAGATGGAATCTTAGGTGATGATGGACGCATTATTACCAGTCGCAATGGCGAAACCGAAACCCTTTACGGAATCACAGTACCAGACCAAGAAGGAAAAATTGGCTTACCTGGGCCATTCATCGGCGCGATAGTGAACGAAAAAGCTCGCTTGAAGAAAGAAGCGCGTTGGTTAGCTTTTGAGTCAGGCGGTAATGATGTAATTTACGGCGGTTTAGGCGATGACTTCCTGCATGGCGGTGCTGGTGATGATGGCATTTCCGGTGCAGAAGCTTTGCCAGAATTCTACAATATGCTTGCAGTAAAAGATTTTAACACGTTGCGCTACGATCCACTTACTCGCAAGTTAGCTGCTTATGATGCAGTTAATCCGCGTCTGAAGATTAATAATTTCTTCCTCAACTTTGAAGCAACTAACGCTAAAGGCGAAAAAGTTGATGATGGCAAAGATTACATCTTTGGTGACTTTGGTAATGATTGGTTGGTAGGCGGTACTCGGAACGATCGAATGTTTGGCGGTATGGGTGACGATCTGTTAAATGCCGATGATAACCACGATACTAATAACGGACTCAACAACCGTCCTGACGATCCAGAATTTGCTGATGGTGATTTTGCCTTTGGTGGTGGCGGTTTAGATGTGATGATTGCGAATACGGGACGCGATCGGTTATTTGATTGGACGGGTGAATTTAACAGCTTCATCGTGCCATTCAGTCCGTTTGGACAGCCTACTATTGTGCGATCGATTTCGCCTCACGTTGTTGATTTCCTACTTGCTCTCGGTGAAGATAGCGGCGCAGATCAAAACCTAAGCGAACCTTATGGCGAACTCGGTTTAGTGACGCAAAAAGATCCGCAATGGAAGGATCAACATGGTGCGCCTCGCGATCCTCAACCGGGAAATATACCAGGAGTGCAACGCGATACTCAAGGTCAACCTGAATGGCAATCTAGCCAAGGCGGTAGTAATTCCAGTCAACCTCCCCAAGCTGGCAGTTCCAACGGTCAAGGAAATGGCAATGCGAATTTAGCGCCCGAAGTTAACGATCGTGATAATCAAGGAAATGGTAATGCCAACTTACCTCCTGAAGTAGATAACTCCCAAAACCAAGGTAATACTAACCCAAAAACCGAAGTTGATGATGACAATAATCAAGGAAATGGTAATACCAACTTACCTCCTGAAGTAGATAACTCCCAAAACCAAGGTAATACTAACCCAAAAACCGAAGTTGATGATGACAATAATCAAGGAAATGGTAATACCAACTTACCTCCTGAAGTAGATAACTCCCAAAACCAAGGTAATGGTAATACCAACCCAAAAACCGAAGTTGATGATGACAATAATCAAGGAAATGGTGATGCCAACTTACCTCCTCAAGTAGATAACTCCC
>NZ_JAUBTF010000115.1:0-10167 GCF_036702355.1 Microcoleus sp. D3_18_C4 | reverse complement strand
GACTGAATCTGTCTTGAGTACTCGTTCTTGTCGGATTCCTCCTTCTCTTCTGCCACGCTAACCCCGTGAACTTCTACCTTTTTTCTGCGTGTTTGATAATAAGATGTTCCACATTTAGCCTGCATATTGGGGGCGGGCATCTTGCCCGCCCCACAAGAAATTTACAGATTACCTTTAAGCCCGATCGCCGTAACAATAGTCCACGCATCTACCAACAGCAACAGCAGCGTACATCCCAGCAAAATAAGATACATCCAAGGCTGCGACAAAGGGCGGACATCTCTAGTATCAATGCCTGTTTTTGCTTCTACCAAACCGACTAATTTACCAAACCCAGCCACTCGCATTGGCAACAAATAACCTTCACCCGAATGACTCAAAAAATAGTAAACTAAACCTCCTTGACCTGTCGATCGAGGTTTGAGAGCTTTTACCTCAGTCCAAGGTAGCGACCAACCCTTGCGAAACCAACGCGGAAACCAGTTGGGATATGTGACTTCAATCCCCTCCTCGCTCAAAATTACCCTTTCACTGAGCACGCCGTACAGGCCCACAGCGCCGACAACGATTGCCACCCAGAGGGTCGCCGGGGGAACCGGTGCTTTTGTTACTTCCGACAAAAACGGCAAGGGAATTGTCAGGGCTGTGTACAAGCTCAACAGCGTGATTCTAATCAGGGGAGAAAGCCGGAATACCGCCGGCTCAAATACTGGGGCCGAAGATGGGGAAGAAGCAAGAGGTTGTGCTGACATGGCTGAAATTCGAGAAGCTGTTTAATGATATTTTTGCACAGTTGCCGAACCCGCCAACCAAACTCAGGGAAATAGGAAAAACCGGACAATATTTGCCGTCGGGAGTTTTGATCTAAAATTCATTTCACAAACTTTGATTCTTAAGTGTTGAGTTTTTAAGGCTTTGCTGAAGTTGGAATTTTGAGCGCGGAGTTATCAATTCACTGACAATTTATAACTCAAAACTCACAACTTCAATTAATCAACGGCCGTTAGTGCCGGTACAGTCAGAGGTTCTGAGATTTCTCGGGATTTGGGGCGGCCAGTCATTGCTGCTCGATCGCCCGGAACTGCCTCTCGCGATCTGCTAGGATTGACGTTGGAATAGGGGCCTTCGTTAATCTGCAAGCGATCGCAAGGAATTTTATCCGACAAAATTGCACTGGCCATCATCCCGGTGTGAATTTCCAATGCTGCAGCGGGCATCGCTTCAAACACTAAGCGCTGTCCGGGAAACACCACTCGTTCAAAGTACCAGTTAGGAATGTTGGCGATGCGAGCAATCTGAATCTGACTGGTGGCGTTGACGTAGCAGCACAGAATCTTGCTGTCGGTGTCTGAGGGTACGGGGTCAAGAATTTGAGCCATAACTGCTGAGGGAGCCTTGCCTAAAAGTTTTAGTTATCTTCTCAGGCTAACACTAGGTGATCCCGCCTACTGTAAAGCCGACTACCAACTCCCTAATACATGAGAGACCGATCGAACTTAAATTAAAATCTAACCGGATAAATATCGCATTTTTGACTCCCCGCTGGGATTTTAAGTCAAAATACGCTGTATTGACTTAAAAATTAGCTTTTTTCTACTGCTGTCGCCGATCGACACTAACAAGCTCGGCCTTGAGCCAAATAGAAAAATTTAAGAATATTTAATGTCAAATTGCGAAAATTAGACATATTGTAAAGTTATATTAAAAGAATATTAACATAGCTGAAAAAGTTCCACTTTAGGATATGGCAATCATGGAAAACCGAGAAAACCGAGTCCTGTACGTTCGCCTCCCTTGCAATCCTATTTTCCCGATCGGAGTTGTCTATCTTTCGGATCACGTACACAAGCTGTTTCCCGATGTCGAACAGCGCATTTTCGATTTAGGTGCCGTACCCCCCCTGGATTTCGCTAAAGCTTTAGATGCCAGCATAGACGAGTTTAAGCCGACGCTGCTGGTTTTCTCTTGGCGGGACATTCAAATTTACGCGCCCGTGGGCGGCAGGGGTGGCAACCCGTTGCAAAATGCCTTCGAGTTTTACTACGCCAAAAATCCGCTGATCAAGTTCCGGGGAGCCCTCGGAGGACTGCGTTTAGCCGCGTCTTACTACACCGAACTCTGGCGCAATTTGGGACTGATTAAGCGCGGATTGAAGCGGGCCCGGAAATACCGCCCCGAAGCTCGTGCAGTGGTCGGAGGCGGTGCTGTGAGCGTGTTTTACGAGCAGTTGGGACGCAGTTTGCCGGCGGGAACTGTGGTTTCGGTGGGGGAAGGCGAAGCTTTGCTGGAGAAGTTGATTAAGGGCGAAGATTTGGCCGAGGAAAGATGTTATGTGGTGGGAGAAACTGTGCCGCGCGCGAAGCTAATTCACGAAAAGCCTGCCAACATCGAGAAAACTGCTTGCGACTATAACTACATCGAAACCATTTGGCCGGAATTTTCCTATTATCTACAGGATATGGACTTCTACGTGGGAGTCCAAACCAAGCGCGGCTGTCCTCATAATTGCTGTTACTGCATTTATACGGTGATTGAAGGCAAGCAAGTGCGGATCAATCCGGCGGATGAGGTGGTGGCGGAAATACGGCAATTGTACGATCGAGGTATCCGCAATTTCTGGTTTACCGACGCTCAATTTATCCCAGCACGCAAATTCATCGATGATGCGATCGAATTATTGCAAAAAATCATCGCCGCCGGCATGGACGACATACACTGGGCTGCTTACATCCGTGCGGACAATCTCACACCCGAATTGTGCGATTTGATGGTAAAAACGGGGATGAATTACTTTGAAATCGGCATCACCAGCGGTTCCCAGGAACTGGTTCGCAAAATGCGGATGGGCTATAACTTGCGAGTAGTTTTGGAAAATTGCCGCGATTTAAAAGCAGCCGGTTACAACGATGTGGTTTCCGTGAATTACTCGTTTAACGTCATTGACGAAACCTTTGAAACTATCCGGCAAACTATTGCTTATCACCGAGAATTAGAGCGAATTTTCGGAGTAGATAAAGTAGAACCAGCTATTTTCTTTATCGGGTTGCAGCCACACACAATTTTGGAAGAATACGCCTTTAAAAAGGATATTCTGCAACCTGGTTACGATCCGATGAGTTTGATGCCTTGGACAGCGCGCAAGTTGCTGTGGAATCCCGAACCTTTGGGTTCGTTTTTCGGGCAAATTTGTTTAGAAGCTTGGCAGCGTAATTCCAATGATTTCGGCCGCGAAGTGATGGCTATTTTGGAGGAAAAACTCGGCTGTGCGGATTTGGAAGAAGCATTAACCGCGCCAGTGGAAATTAAAGACAAACAGTTGGCAGCAGTTAATTAATTACCAGGTTCCCCGTCAGGACGACGGTTCTTTTCAACAGGGGAAATGGGAGTAAAAATGTATCTTCTGTTTCCCTTTTTTTATTCATATTATGTCCGGTCGATTACCCTAATACGGTAGGAGTTCCCCTCACCAAAAATATCTGCCCATAATTGACAATCTCAAAAACCAGCCCTTTTAATCTCGGTCACTCGATCGGACATGATATCACTAAATAGCTAAGCGCAAATAAACATTACCCTGTAAAAGAGTCAGTTAGCGATCGCCTGGGGGACTATAAACCCGGTTTCTAGGAAAATCAAAGGTTTAGTAACCAGAAATATATGAAGAAACCCGGTTTCTCAAATCAGCATGAACAAGTCATAAAACCTTAAAAATGTCATAAATGCAAGAGATTGCTTTCCGGCGATCACATTGACATACTTATGTATTTTCACTGGTGTAGGGTGGACAGTTCGCACCTTACTTAAACTGACCCTGTTCCCTGCACATCTCACCTCTGACATTAAATATTATTAATATCCAGCCAAGATAGCTTAAGATGTAATTATATAGTTAAAACCAGGAGTGACAAGATGTTTTATAAGGAGAGAGTTAAGGGCATTAAAGGAGTAGTTCTAGTTATGGCAGGCATTAGTGCGATCTGCTTTTTGACTGCCTCAGCAGAAGCAACTGCACTAAATCAACCGATTGACAAAGTTCGGGCGATCGCACCCAACACTTTGGGCAATAATCAACCGCTACAAATTGCTCAAGTTGAGGGATGTCCGAGAGCCGAAATGGTGCAATTTTTCGCAACGCCCAACTTTTCTATATACATTTGCAAAACCCAGGAAGGCGATATTTTTTACCGAGGCCTTAGCAAAATAAATGGCAGCCAAATCAATGTCATGCAAGTAACGACAGGTGACGACGGAACTTATGAAGCGACTAACGGCAATATTATCTATTCCATTAACCCCCAACGCCTACAAGTCCGGCAAAATGGTAAGGTAATTTTGACCGAAGGTGTGATCAAGTAACACTAATTGTTATTTAATCATAAATTCACTAAATTCAGGGTGTATTTTATTTAAGTGAAAAATTCAAGAGTCGCCAAAACATATTGATTCCTTAAATTATCAAAGCTCATCAGTGGTAACGCTTATAAAATTGACTAACTTTTGTTTAAATACCTCTGAATTAGGACGATCGCCACAATATCGTCCACCGGTCTCGGCGGCGTCCGCATTCCCTTCGGAATCAAGCGGTTGAGTCCCGTCGGAGGGTACATTTGCCAGTAGCGTTCCCTCGCTTCTAAGCTGCTGTACCTCTCGTCAACCTGAACAATTTTGATCGCAGGCGACAAACTCTGCGTTAGTTTTTGTTTCCAACTCTTAGAAGTCGTTTGATCTCCGAGCACCAATAACTCAATGGGAAACTGTTCGCACAAAGATTGAATAGTAGAAATTGCACTCTCGGAGGGTACAACTTGATGGTAGCAGACCTTCTTATCTCTACCCATTACAGCTATGCCGCATTTGTCTTTACCTGGATCGAAACCTAAAATCATAGCCAGTTACCTATTATTAATTACCAAGTTTATTTTTGAATTTTCAAGTCTCCGGGGCCTTGTTTTTGTTGTCCGGTGCGGAACACAACGGCTCCGTTTTCAAGAGCAACTAAATCTATTTTAAGCGGGCCGGCGATATAAGTGACATCTGCTGCGATCGCCTGAACGTCCAGCGGTTTCTCGTACTGCTGCAATCGCTCGATAAAACCAGCTAAAGTTTCAATCTGACTGTCGGCCACTTGAACTCTACCGCCGACAACACCGATCAGGCGAGCGCGAAATTGACAAGCTTCTATCAATTGCAGCAACTGCTGCCGCACCTGTTCGTGGGTCAAAGTCACGGGATCGACAGCAACCCCTGCAATCACATCTCCAGCGCGGAACACAACTCGATTGATTTCTGCTTCTGCAAATACCTTAATTACCTTTTCTTCCCGCAGGTAATTAGCGCCGGCGACAATCCGCACCACGTAATCTTGACCGTCTTTAATCTGACTAATTAGTTGATCGATTTCTGCTTTAGTAATTTGAATAACCTGGTCTCTAACCTTCCTATTTTCCGGCTGCATGAGTCCGACGGTGGTTTTATTTGCTTCTTGCAAGAGTCGATCGATCGCGCGACTCGCCATACCGGGTTCAATAATACGAACCACGCCCGCAGCTAAAATTTGACCGCGCCTGATGGCAACTGTACCCTCGCGGATTGCCTGAAAATCGCGTTCCAAAACTTGCACTTGCTGCTGCAATAAAGTTTGTTGCTGTTCGAGTTGAGATTGTTGCTGTGCCAAGGTTTCTAGGAGTGCTTCCCTCTCGGCAATTACTTTGTCGCGCTCGACAATAGTTCGATCGCGCTCGGCGAGATTTTGCACCCGCTGAGCAATTTCCTTGTCCCGTTGGGCAATTAGTTCGTTGCGATCGACAATTTCTGCGTCTCGCCTGGCAATTTCTCTCTCTCGCTTGGCAATTTCTTGATCGCGCTGGGCAATTTGAGTTTTTACCTGCTCGATTAACTGTTGGCGTTCCTCTTGCAGTTGGGCGATTTCCGCTCCTAAAGTCGTTTTTTGACCAGAAACTGTTTTCAATTGGTTCTCGGTGCGATCGAGCTGAGCTTGTGTAGTCGATCGGATCGTTTCAACCAGTTTCAACTGTTCTTCGGTGCGGGATTTAGCCGCTTCCACACTGCTGAGCTGTTCTTCTGTCTGAGATTTAGCTGCTTCTACCTGACTTAACTGCTCTTCAGTTTTAGACTTGGCTGCTTGCACGCTGTTGAGCTGGGCCCGCAGCGAGTTTAATTTTGTTTGCGTTCGAGCTTGCTCAGCATTAGCTGCTTGGAGGGATTGATTAATTTGCTCTAAATTGGCTCTAGCTTGCGCTTGGGCGGCTCTGGCTTGAGCTAATTCAGTTTCAACTCGATTTTTTTCTTGAGTGGCCTGGTTGATTTCTCTGCGGGCGTTGTTGAGCCTTTTTTGAATCTCGTCTATTCTAAAAACTCCCGTTCGCAGCGGCTTGCTAGTAGCAAACAATATGCCCAGAGTGACTGCTGACAGGATGCTGCCGGCCATCACTGTCACAACAACAGCAGTATCGCGGGGGCGAAGTTTGAATAAGCTCAACCTTGCCTTGCCGACTTTCGTCCCAAGGCGATCGCTAACAGTGGCGATCACACCCCCCAACACTAAAATTACAAATACCAGGATGTATCCAGCAGTCATTCCGATTTTAGATTTTGGATTTTGGATTTTGGATTGAATCTAAAATCCAAAATCCAAAATCCTATACTTTCTCGGCATCAAGTGAATTGCTGGCTTAGGGCCACCGGGTTGTGGACTGTGATCTTTTTCTTGTGGATCGAGATCATGGTTTCTTGTCTGAGATCCCCGAGCAAACGAGTCACAGTTACCCGTGTCGAGCCGATCGCTTCGGCGATCGCCTGGTGGGACAGCTTCAAATCTATCGTAATCCCCTCTGTACCGGGCACGCCAAAATCCCGGCACAGAATCAGCAAAAAGCTGACGAGTCTCGAACCCATATCTCGGTGCGCCAGCGTTTCGATCATCATCTCGGTTTGCAAAATCCGAGACGACAGTCCCCGCAGCATCACCATCGAGAGTTCCGGGTCTTCCTTGAGCGCTTTCTCGACTTGTTCGATCGGCAGCGAGATCAACTCTACCGGCGTAAAGGCTACCGCGTGGTAAAACCTGTCCGATCGGTGTCCCGTAATCAAAGACAGCACCCCAAATACGCTATTTTCGCGCAGGAGGGCGACTGTAATTTCTTCCCCTGCTTCGTAGACCCTGGAGAGCTTCACAGCACCTCTAATGAGAACGTAGACGCGCTCAGCCGGGTCTCCAGGGAAAAAAATTGTCTTGCCCCGTTCAAAGGTTTCCACAATGGGTGGAAACGCCCCGCCGCTGATTTGGCGGAACACGGCTGCTAGCGGTCTATCATGCGTCACGACTAGATCCTTTGTACTAATCAATACTTTATAACTTGCCGATTAACCTTATTGAGTAAATATACTGCCCAACCTCCAATATCTAGGGATTCTGTTACTTCCATCTAATGTTAAGGTAAACACGCACTGTATGATTAAATCTAGCCCTTCTCTTAACTTTTTCAATTCCGCCCCCATGTAGCTCCACAGCAAAATTAATATCAATTGTGTCTCAATTGTGTCTCAATTGTGTCTGAATCAGTTAAATCTGAATCAGTTGTGTCTAAACTGGCGGGGTTGTCAGATATAGCCAATGAGAACGGTGCAAGTTGCTTTTAGATAAACTACAGATGATAGATTTGACCGGAAAAAATGCTCTTGTTACGGGCATTGCCAACAATCGCTCGATCGCCTGGGGCATCGCTCAGCAGCTCCACAAAGCTGGGGCCAACCTCGGCATAACTTATTTGAAGGACGAGAAAGGCAAGCACGAGCGCAAAGTCGCTGAACTGGTGGAACCGCTCAATCCCAGTCTGTATTTGCCCTGCAATGTCCAAGACGAGAGCGAAATTGAGTCTACTTTTCAAACCATCGCCGACAAGTGGGGCAAGTTAGATGTCCTGATCCACTGTCTGGCTTTTGCCGGCAAGGACGAACTTTCGGGAGACTTCACCAACACTTCGCGCCAAGGTTTCTCCAATGCTTTGGATATTAGCGCTTACTCGCTGGTGCGGCTTTGTGCTGCTGCTAAACCCCTGATGGCCGAGGGCGGCAGTATTGTGACGCTGACTTACTTGGGCGGCGTCCGAGTAGTTCCTAATTATAATGTGATGGGAATTGCTAAGGCGGCTTTGGAAATGAATGTTCGTTATCTGGCTGCTGAACTGGGCCCGTTAAATATTCGGGTAAATGCGATTTCTTCTGGCCCGATTCGGACTCTTGCTTCGTCAGCAGTTGGCGGTATTCTGGACATGATCCACCACGTTGAGGAAGTGGCGCCACTGCGGCGGACGGTGACTCAGCAGGAAGTGGGAAATGCTGCGGCTTTTCTGTGCAGCAATCTCGCTAGCGGAATTACGGGTCAAGTTTTGTATGTCGATGCCGGTTACGAAATCATGGGAATGTAACGGTAGTCGAGAATTTTGAGTTATGTAGGGGCGGGTTTAGACAATAAACTTTAACTTTAACAAGTAAGTTTTATCTCGCATCTTCTTGCACCATTTTCAAGAACCTGTAGGGGCGGGTTCACCAAAAACTTTCTCCGGTAACAGACAGGTTAAATAAACCCGCCCCCACCCACCAAAAATCCCTTGATTGACGTTGGTGTCTGATGTCAGTTGTATGCAGAACCAGCCCCTCGCTTGAGACTCAACACTAAAAAAATCCCGTTCTCAAATTACTAATTATCAATAACTAATGAATGACCAATTGCGAATTATGGAGATAACCGATCGCCCTTCTCTTCCTCCTGCAAATTCAGTTCAACCAGCTAGGGCCGCCTTGGTGAAACGCACGACACTAGAAACGGATGTCACGGCCAGCCTCAATCTAGACGGTGTAGGAACTTGCAAGGCGTCTACGGGGATTCCGTTTTTAGACCATATGTTGCACCAGATTGCTTCTCACGGATTGATCGATTTGGACGTGCAGGCGATCGGGGATTTGGAGATTGACGACCACCACACGAACGAAGATGTGGGAATTACCTTGGGCCAAGCCCTAGCAAAAGCTGTCGGGGATCGATCGGGCATTTCTCGCTTCGGGCATTTCATCGCACCTTTGGATGAAGCTTTAATTGAAGTAGTGCTAGATTTTTCGGGACGGCCTCACTTAAGTTACAGCTTGGAAATTCCCAACCAGCGGATCGGCACTTACGATACTGAATTAGTGAGAGAGTTTTTTTCAGCGGTGGTGAACCACACTCAAATGACACTGCACATTCGACAGTTGCAGGGCGGAAATTCTCATCATATTGTGGAAGCGGCGTTTAAGGCATTTGCGCGAGCTCTGCGGATGGCGGTAGAAATCGATCCGCGGCGCGCCAGCCGGATTCCGAGTTCTAAAGGGGTTTTGTAGTATGGGGTTTGCAGTAGCGCTTCTGGGCTACTGCAAAGCTGTCAATCAAAATATATCTGCTATATAGTTAAAAACGCCTTGACTTCCCTCGCCGTACTTTCCGATCAATTCAGCGATGATTCGATCGCTACACCTTTCTATAGCTTCATCAATAGAACTTTGTGCTAAAACTTGACTAGCCGACTGACGCAACACTTCAAACAGATTCACAGTATAGCGAGTATCTTCACTGACAAAATCCCACAGTTCTCGACCTATTAAAGTGATCATTTCCGAATTGGGCAAAATTTGCTTCAGTAAACCAAGTGTTACAGTTTTATTAGTTCTTTTACCGTAAGCTATACCAATATAAGCGCGATCGCCCTCCTGAATTTTTTCCTCAATTTTGGCAGCCCAATATACTATCGGGTCTTTATCCATATCATTTGGGCCACTTTTTACTTGTATCCAGCATTTCTCGCCCTCACTGGTAGTTTTAATTGCGTCCCATCCTGACTCTTCCGGTGGAATTTCTGCACTTTCAGAGCAAGATATCAATAGTTTTTGAATAAAAAATCCCATTGATGTGACAATAGACCTCGTAGCCGTCATATAAACATTAAGCCTGACAACTTCTTCTGGAGTGTCCAGATTTAACGCCCTGATTAAAAATGGGTTGGGATGAATTTTCCCTAAAGTCAGATTTTCCACCATAACTAGTACAGCTCGGCGTAAGTAGACAGACTATATTTGTGGTAGAATAACATAGTTAGTTTAGACCAGTTTCGGTAG
>NZ_JAUBTF010000114.1:0-10185 GCF_036702355.1 Microcoleus sp. D3_18_C4 | reverse complement strand
GCCCGCCTTTCTCCCCAAATTCTTTACAACTCCTCTTGGGGTGGTGCGCCGCAGGCGCACCCCCTGAACGGTTACGATTTTTCGAGTTTTTCTGGTTTTTCTCGTTCCCAGCCAACGCAGGCTGGGAACGCATTTTTAGACTCGGTTTCTAAGAGTCAGGAATTACTTATTTCGAGACAGAGGCGAGAATGCTTTCCATCTCAGAAAGCTCGATCGCCCCGGAGAAAGTTTTGCCGTTCATAATAAAGAAGGGAGTGCCTTCAATGCCTAGTTGTTGAGCGAGTTGCACGTCTTTGGCAATGGCGGCTTCTGCAGCGGGGCTGTTGCGATCGGTGTTAAATTTATCTAATTTTAGATTGAGCTTTTGGGCGATCGATGCGTACAAGGGCTCGCCTAAATCTTTCTGCCCTTCAAACAAAGCGCTGTAATATTCCCAGAATTTGCCCTGCTGGCCCGCCGCCCAAGCTGCTTTAGCTGCTGGCAGCGCTTGAGGGTGAATAGAAGTCAAGGGAAAATGCTTGTAAGCTAAAGCAACTTTGTCCTGGTGTTTTGCCATAAACTGCTTGACAGTATCGTGAGCGCGCGCGCAAAACGGACATTGAAAGTCAGAGAATTCTAAAAGTACAATCTGCTGCGAAGCTGAACCCGTGGTGGGAGAATCCCCTATCGAAGATTTGGGATTAGTTTTCATCTCCTGCAAAAATGACTGCTGCGCTGCTTTGAGAGACTGCTGCTGTTGTTGCTGGTACGCTTGTACCGACTCTAAAATTGCTTGGGGATTTTCGCGGATAACCTGCAAGACTTGCTCTTTCAACTTGGGATCGACTGAATTGCCAGCCGTTGACTGTGCGGGGGAACAACCGATAAATACCAGGCAACCTGCCAGGAGTATAGCCAAGCAGAAGGCTTGCTGGCTGCGGAGTTTTCGCCAAATAGTGGATAAGTTCATCTTTTTTTTCTGATTCACGGCAACACTTAATCCTACATTTAATTTTGCGGAGTGTCAGGTATACCGCAGTTTACTGCTGTGCAGTTGTTTTTATCTGTGACCAATATTTATTCAGTGGCGATCGGTAATTCGTAGTCGGTAATTAGGAAAGGTTGTGAATCACACGAACACCGACTAACCTAATAATTAATATTTAAATCATGGGAATTTATTATAATATAATGTCGCTTCAACAATACTCCGGACAGTTTTTAAAGAGGGAGGCGATCGCTTTGGCAGCAGAGAAGTGAAAAAAGTGAGTGCAATCTGAACCCAAAATCAACAGAAAACAAGGCACTCTTTTCGGTTAAGCTATAAAAACACACAAGCTCAACAGATTGCCTTATGAAAATCATTGAATCCATCTTACAACAAATGCCAGGGATTAGTCAACCCCAAAAGAAGTTTTTAATCACTTTATTCTCAACTATCTTGCTGGCTTATGGCTAGGTCAACTTCACAAATCTCAGTCGTTATAGTTGTTTGAGCGAAAAAACCTAGCGTCGTCACTTTCTCAAAAGCTTTAATTTTCCACAACTTAATAATCAATATTTCCTCGAACAAGCTTTAAATCCTGAGCACACAGTCATTGCTGTTATTGATTGTTATTTTTTAAGAAAAAGTGGCCCAAAAACTGACGGCAAGGCTTATTTTTATAATGGTGTAGCTGGTAAATCGGAACAGGGATTGGAAATTTATGTGATTTCTATTGTCGAAATTGAGACTCGTTTATCTTATAGCTTAAGCGTGCAACAAACTCCATCACGTCCTCAAATAAAGCCCTGACAAAACTGCAACAAAAACCGAAGAATAACTGGTCAAAAAAATCTAGCAAAAAACAGGAATTTCAAAGCTCAAAGCTTGATATCACAAGAGTTTATGACTATGCAAAACATCTAAATAATACTCGTTGTTCCTTCCCAAATTCTGTACGTTATTTGGTGCCTGATGGCTATTATTATCGCTCTAAATTCTGGGATGCTGTGCGGGAGTTGAATTTAGACTTTATTGGCAAGCGAGCGAGTTGATGCTAACCTACGCTATCTCTATACAGGTGAACAAAATAAACTGGGAGCACCTCGCAAATATGATAGTAAGGTTGACTGCCAACATCTGAGTCGTATTAAGTTTGTTAAATAAATAAAACCGGGAGTTTCATTATATACATTAGTAGAAAGCGATTTGTTGTTTAAATTGCCAAATTAGCTGGGCTTGTATTTCTGAGGTTCCAGCCAATGGTCAAATCAAAAATACTTTATTATTTAGCACTGATATTCATCTACCACCTGAGCAAATTGTTGAATATTATCAGGCTCGTTTTCAAATCGAATTTATTTTTCGTGATGCTAAACACTTTACGGGATTGTCTGATTATCAAGCTCGTCATTTACCACCGCTTGATTTTCATTTTAATGCCAGTCTGATTGCCTTAAATCTAGCCAAATATGAACTCTCTAGTTGTCATTCATCTGCCAAATATTTTGTGTTTTCGTAAGGATTCAGGTCAAAAAAGACTTAAGTGTCAAAAGCTGGTAAAATAAACAAATGAAAAAGCCCGCAGCCACCAGACAGAAAGAAAAAACCGAAATCGAGCAGTGGAGCCAAGCTGAACTGGTAGAAATGGTACTGGGGCTGCAAAAAATCATTGCACAATTGCAAGAAAAACTAGCGATTGCTACGGGCAAAAGTCGAACCACCAGTCAGACTTCATCCAAACCCCCATCAACGGATCTACTCCAAAAACCAGAGAAACCAACAGTCAAACCAGAAGCAGACCCAAAAAAGAAACCAGGCGGACAACCGGGTCATCAGGGAAAAACCCGAAAAGGGTTTGGACGAGTAGACAGAACAGAAATTAGCTCACCCAACATCTGTCAAAATTGTGGTAGTCAAGAATTAAGTGAAGTAATTAACATCCACAGACCGCAAGTAGCAAGTCTAGTAGCAAAACCAATTGAAGTCGTCGAATATCAGACACAATCGTGTAAATGCCTAGAATGTGGTGCAGTAGTCAGAGGAGAACCACCCCGCTTGAATAGTTCCTTGACTTGACTTGAGCGTTAATCTCCAAGCACTCTTAGTCTGGCTTGGCAATTATGGGCATCTTTCCTACTCCAAGCTGACGCTCGTTATTGTGGGAACTCGGCAGGATTGAAGTAGGAGTAGGAACACTCCAAAAAACCAATCAACGAGTAGCAGCAGCAGTCAAACCAGCGCTCAAAGCACTGTGGGAATGGACACCTCTACAATCAAACGTTCATGTAGATGAAACGCCCCCCGTGTGTGATGGGGGTTAAAGAATGGCTATGGACGGCTAGTGGAGAAGGATTCTGTTTATTTCATGCCGCAGATACCAGGGGCCGTGTGGAACTAGAAACCATGCTGGGTAAAGAATTTGCTGGAGTCTTAAGCTCAGATGATTTCAGCGTTTATAATGGTGGGAAAGTCTCCGCCCAACAGAAGTGTCTGGCTCATTTACGGCGGCATTTCAAGAAAGTGCTGGGACTTCCGGGCCACAATAATAATGCAGCAGTCGCTCAAATATTTCTGTCATTAATTGATGAAGCTTTTAGATCCCATGAGTCCTGGCGAAAGACGAAGGAGCAACTTATCTACGACTCCTGGGCTGAGGATTTCAAAATACGATTGAATAAAGCCCTTGCCACTTGGTTGAACCAAGTTGGTTATGCTCTTCTGTTTGTTACTCAAATCCTTACGGGATAAGGCAAAACAGTGGTGGTATTTTCTGGATGACCCCTCGGTGCCTCCTGATAATAATTTAGCAGAACGTTCCCTACGGCTAGCTGTCACGAAACGGAAAGTTTCTGGCGGCTCTCGTTGGATGAAACGATTTGAGGAAACGGCTAATCTGCTGAGTGTGATTCAAACCTGTCGTTTTCAAGCTCGTTCAGTAATGGCTTTTTTCCGTGAGGCTCTAGAGGCCCATTCTTGTGACTTGGCTCGGCCTGAGCTTATTCCCTTCTTTCAGACCTGAATCCTTACAAGATTTCGCATTCGGGGAGTTTGGGCAGGGCGGGGCGGGTTGGGGTTTTGGTGTGGGTTTTTAGTAATGTTAGGGGTGAGGAAGTTCACAGCCTCAGTGGCTGCGGTTGACATCTCTCAATCACGAGGAAAAGGGGATGGATCAGGCAACTTTAAGGCAAATGGCGATGGCTACGCTTTCACAAGTTGGCATTCAATTTGATGAAGCTAACGTAAAGGCGGAGATTGACGATAACTGGTTTCTTGGTGGTCTTGAGCCAACCAATCAACTTTACTTTGTGCATTTGCTAGTTGACGGACAAGGGCGGGAAGAACCGGGGCGACATGGTTGGGTAGAGTTCAATTGGAAAGGAGAGGTGCTCCCGTTGGACTCTGGAGGAACAGGATGAATATGGTAAGCAAGAAATTGCCAGCAGCAATGATGGGATTGAGTACGATCGCATGAATCCCCCTATCCGTAAGCCCATGCCCATTCGCTATCGACCGCTCTTACCCCCTGCCAGCCGCACACCATAAGGGCGGTAGTTAGTGCATATCGCCCTGCCCCAGCGAGTCTCCATCACCCACCATTTCTGAGAGAAATGTCAGGGGATTGCTCATATCAGCAGCGAAACCAAGGATGGCGCGATCTCGATGTTCGTAGACTAAATCTCCCTCAGCATTAAACAAGAAAGTTGCGCCTCGTTGAGTGAGATAAGCAGCATTTGGAACATAGGTTTTCCAATGACTCAGCACTTCTCCCATATTCCGCAGCCGTAAAGTTGCCAATTCAAATGGACGCTGGAAACCTTTGCCACCTGCCCACCGGAAAGTGGAGCCTTTGAGGGGTGGAAGAGGGAAAGCCTGAATAATTTCATCATCACCAATTAATTGAGGTGCTCTTGCGTCGCCTCGATATCCTCTCCATACTTCTGCCAGAGTGCCAGGGCTACCAATCCCCGCACACATGAACAATAGATTGAGGTAAGCATTCATAGCAGCCGATAAACCGGGTAGTTTTAACGATAAACCTGGATACAGGTCAAGTTTTTGGTGCAGTTGGGCACTAGGATCTACAAACAAACAGTCGGCAGGAAATCCTGTATAGCCACAGAATCGCTGACCCGATGAGCGTGAGCCAATTCCCACAGCTCGGATTGCTATCCCTTGTGTTTCCAGCCGTTGAGCGTCCCGCTGCAACCACCAAGCATATTCAAGGCTGTCGAAATCTCCCAATTGTGGCAAGAACAGCACCAATTGCCTCATAGAGGAATCGCAACCGTTCAAGATGGGTAAAACGGCTCCATCGCTTACCCGTTGGCGTTCGGTTTGGCTCAAGAGGGTATGGATATTCATTGGCTAATTATCGATTAAGGAATTGGGAAAGTAGAAAATAATCAGTTGTTGGACAGATGCTTTACTCACATCAAATCGGGCCGCTTTTCGGAATTGATGTATCACCTGGTTGAGACGCTTTAACTATTGCGCTTGAGCTGGCAGGGTCTGTCTAGCTGTGCTACTTTACCACAGATAAGCTGATGCTGTCCGGCGATCGCCAATGCTCTCTCTGCGAGAGCAGACTCAATAAAATTGGTGCCGACAAGCGTGAAATATTTTGACAGACTAACTGGAATCAGCGTCAGTTCACGGCATTTGTAGCTAACTTTTCGCTCGGCTTTTTTACATAAAGAATACCGAGAGCAATGGTCGCTCCCGGTATCAACTTTTCCAGTTCCGTTGTTGTTAGATAAATCCAATCAGGCTCAATGAAAGGAAAATTGACCTCACTCAATTAAGCACAGCCTTTCTGCGTACTGAGTTCACCACTAAACACGCTTACCCCATCGTTATTGGTTAGCCTGTTCCAAAGCGGGAGTCGCTGGAGTTCCAGCAATTTCGGCTAAGTTAATCTTGACGACTTTATTGCGAGCTTCAGTCACTTTGGGCAGGGTTAGCGTTAGAATGCCATCTTTGTACTCAGCTTGCACAGAGTCGTTTTGAATGTGTGCGGGCAAGGGAAGCACCCGGTGGAATTTGCCATAGCGGAATTCTGAGCGGACGTAGCCAGATTTTTCGTCTGTGTTTTCGTAACGACGTTCGCCAGAGATAGAAATTGCTTCGCGAGTGACTTGAACGTCAATGTCTTTGGGGTCAATTCCAGGCAGTTGCGCTTTTAATACGAAATTGTCCCCAGCATCAACCAATTCTAGAGCTGGCATCCAAGTGGCTTCTGAGTTATCTCTCGTTGCTGTCCGTTGGTCAAATACTTTATCGAGTTGCTCGCGGATGGTTTCAATTTCTGTGAAGGGTTGCCAGTAGCGCATCAACATAATGTGTCACCTCAAAGGTAATGCTTTATAAGAAATGTTTGGGTTGAAGCTCATTGCTTACAGTTATCATGATGCCGCTTTCTAAGTGGGAGGAACAGTCAGGATAACCCCACTTGGTTAGTCGTATTTGCCAGAATTAGTGCGAAACAATCGGGATACTTCGCATTGAAGAAAACCGTACAAAGCTATTCCTAGAAACCGAAAATGCTCTGGCAACGCCATGATGAGCTTGCCGGGTGAACTCTGCTGGCGTGTGAGCGTCGGGGGAAGTATCGGCGGTGTTGCCAACCGTACCAAAATGCGGTGCGGGTGATGTGTAGCAGGGTAAGGACGTGATTTGTCGGCGATCGCTGCTTTCCTATAGTCATCGCTCGCGCTCATGAGGGATCTCGAATAATCGCCCTCTTAAAAACAAAGTATCGAATGTGTGGCGAGAAAACCTAAACATTAAAGTCAGCTTTGTGAAAGAAAAATCCCCGAAATAAAATTTCGAGGATTCTCAAGAAAATCAAAATTTTGACCACAATCCTGAAGCTAAAAAACCAGATTTAGCCTTCAGTGGGATAAGGTTTTTCCTGACTTGGTAGACTGGGAGTGCGGAAAATCGCAATAATCGCTCGCACCACGAAGATAAACATTGCCAACGCCCCAACAGAAAAGATCACATCACCAGGAACCCTTGTCCAAACCGTCCAGTGCATCCATTGGGAACCCATCACCGTTTCACCCCGTGCATACCAAGTTCCGTAATTGATCGACTGGGTAAGCTGGTAAAAACCATTCGGAATCGGCCCAAATAGCAGCATCACCACCAAACCAATATTCAGGAACCAGAACGAGAACTTTAGCTGCTTCTCATTCCATACCGATTCCGGCGTAAATTCGCGCAGGGCAAACAACATTAGTGCTAACGCCAGCGACCCATACACCCCAAACAACGCTCCATGCGCGTGAATAGCGGTTGTATTCAAGCCTTGGGAGTAATAGAGAATACTCGGCGGGTTGATCAGGAAACCAAACACCCCTGCCCCCACCAAATTCCAAACGCAGGTAGCAATAAAGAACCGTAGGGGCCAGCGATAGAAACCTTCCGCCTCCCGTGAAAGCTTCAGCGTTTGCAACACCTCAAAGCCAATCAAGGTGAGGGGAATCACCTCCAGGGCAGAAAACACCGACCCAATTGCCGCAATAAACACCGGAGTCCCCGAAAAATACAGGTGGTGCAGCGTTCCCACAACACCACTACCCAAGTAGAGGATTGTGGTCAGATAAGTTGCCCGCAATGCTGAGGACTTTTTCAAGAAGCCTAACTCACTACATAAGTAGGCAATCACCACCGTGGCGAACACTTCAAAAAAGCCTTCTACCCACAGATGCACCACCCACCAGCGCCAGTATTCGGCAATACTCAACGGAGTCCGGTTTGTGTAGAACAGTCCCACCGAGTAGAACAGGGGAATCGTAATCGCACTGTAGAGGAAAAAGTGACTTAATCCTGTCGGGCTTTTCTCCTGTTGTAAAGCCGGACGGAAGGCACGGTACATCAGGAATAGCCAGAACACCATCGCTACAATCAGGAGAACTTGCCAGACCCGCCCTAACTCAATATACTCATAGCCTTGATGCCCCCACATAAAGCTATCTTCAACGCCAAGAATCCCTTGAATGGCAGCCCATGACCCCACAAGGGAACCCACGACTACAACGGTCAAAGCACCTAACAACACCAGGTTTCCCACCGCCTGACCTTTCGGTTCAATGCCTCCAAAGCGTGGCGCAAAGTAAAGTCCTGCAGCTAACCAGCAGGTAGCAATCCAAAATATCGCCAGTTGCACGTGCCAAGTGCGGGATGCCGCATAGGGAAGAAATTGTGCTAGGGGAATGCCATAAAAACTATCGCCTTCAACGGCATAGTGTGCCGTTACCATTCCCATCGCCATTTGCACCATGAATAGTGCCATTGCCACACCAAAAAAGAGTGAGGTGGTTTTCTGGCTGGCCGTCGGGATTCGCACGGTGGGACGAGTGGTGACCGACTGGAGATCGTCTACACTTTCACGAGTCAAGTAAAGCAGTAGAAATCCACCGGTTCCGGCAATCAGCAGCACCACGGAAATGATTGACCACAGAATGAATTGTCCGGGTTGTTCATTTCCAATCAGGGGGTCGTGGGGCCAATTGGCGGTGTAGGAAAAAGTCGCGTTGGGGCGATTGGCGGCAGCGGCCCAGGCAGTCCAGGCAAAGAACGCCGTGACATCATGAATCTGGGATGGCTCTTTAAACCAGCCATGCGGAATCGAGTGGATGACGGAACCGTAGGTCAGCAGGTGTTCATAGTCCGCAAAGACTTGTTTTAGTCCTTGTGTCTGAGCATCGGTCAGCAGCAATTCATGGGTGTTCGGGTCATAACGATTGGTTTTGAATTGCTCACTGATTCTCGCTTGTAAAGCCGCCCGTTCTGGTGCAGGCAATGCTTCTAAATCACTCTGGCTCATCGCTGGGTCATTGTTGTGCAAAACCCCGGCGGTGGCTAATCCCCAGCGATGCAATACATCTGCTGTCCAGTCGGGGGCGAGGTAGCTACCATGTCCCCAAATACTGCCGATGTGCTGACCACCCCTTGCTAGGTAGGTGGCTTGACCATCCTGAATCTGTGCTTTTGTGATCACAATCTCCTGTTTTGGAGACTGGATCACATCGGGTAAAGGGGGAGCATTTTTCCAGATGGCAGCCCCTGCTGCCAGTAGCGCGGTAAAAGCAATGATACAGATTAGCACCAGCCACGCCGGAAGACCCAGGGCTAATCGTCTATGAGGAGGTGCCAGTATTTCAGGACTGGCTATCTGAGAATCTGTCATCTCTTTCACCTTAAAAACAATATTAAATAGGCAAGGATATTCTTCGCTTTTTGAGCATCGGCTCTGACCACAGAGCCGACCTACTACAAGAGTAAGATAAGATTTTGGTGATGGAAAAAAAATTGATCAACTAAAATAGTTTCGCAATAAAATTTATTACTTCCGAAGCTGCCTGTTCAATTCCTTTGCCGGCGACCAAGGTAATCGCAAGGGTGGAAGTAAAACTAGATTCAAAGCGGATCTAACATAAATAATCTTTTTTAAAACTTTTAAGTTTTAGTCATCTATCTTAAGAGTGAAGTGTGATAGGGAAAGTCCAAAGTAAAGTTTTTGTACCGATGCTTTACTCTTGCTGTCGCAGCTATGAAAGTAACAACCGAACAGTTCGCATTGAACCCAGTGTGTGCTCAACTGCAACCAGATCGTCGGCTAGCAGAGTTCCGGTAAACGAATACGGGATTCGCTATCTTGAAGACTTAGACGCTTGGAAAGCTGCTCCAAATCTTGTAGCGATTGCTAACCTTATCCAGTTTGATGAACCTGCCACAAGCCCTTATAGTTCTGTGACGATGCGTAACTGCTGCAAGGTTTAGTCACAGGCGTGAGCACAAGGTGAGAACACCCAACTCAACATCACTCAACACTTTTGTTTCCATCTCATACAAATCGTTCAGCACAAGCTTGACGTTCGGAAACACAAAATACTCCGTCAGCTTGCCAATGCGGTAATTAAACGCTTTGTAGCGGTGTTTGAAGTACAGTTCCACATTACCCCGGTGTTCCCACAACCCTAGCAAATTGACAACCACATCCGAGTAATGCGCTTTCACATCTCGCTGCACTTCCGCGATTCTCTCCTCGATCAATCGAGTGGTAATCCCAATTTTGTAGAACGTGTTCCCGTCGGCTTTGACCTCTAAAAAGTAGAGCGCGTTCACCAGAATTCGCCTGGGAGCGTGTCACTTATGTTATGAGTATAAATACTGATAAAGACTACAATCACTTTTTTACCTATCATCAGTAAAAT
>NZ_JAUBTF010000113.1:0-10414 GCF_036702355.1 Microcoleus sp. D3_18_C4 | reverse complement strand
TTATCATTATTATTCACTTAGATTTCTATACAAAGAGGTATTGACAAAATATACTCCCTTCTAACTTGTTACGAATGGCTATTGGCTGGGTAACAATAAACAGCGAAATAAATGAATTTGGAAAAAGTTGAGAAATTTCTTTATACATAAATTGAGCAACACCTCTACCCATCCAATCTAACTTTGTTGCTACTCTTTCGAGATAAAAATGCCGATCGCTGGTGACTCTTTTCTTAAAAACCTCATCTTTCCAGATAATTTTATCCAAGATTTCATCGGATATTTTGGGTTGTGATATAGCAACAAATCCCATAATTTCGCCATCGGCTTTAGCTGACACAAAATATTTGCATGAATTATTTAAGCTTTGGACAATCTCATCTTCAGTAATTTGTGTTAGCAAAAAGCCGCGCTCGATCGACGTATTTTGACCGCGCGCATGAGAATTGTGAATATTGACGATCGCCTGTATGTCATCTCGATCGGCTTCTCTAAAAGTTAGATATTCCATTGCATAGTTTGTAAGAACGCTGTCATACATTGGCGATTTTAACGCTCAGGTTTATCTATTCTACCAGCTAGATATAGATTGCATACCAGATTTATTTTTGTAAATATTTTAGGGGCGATCGCCTTCGGACAATATCATGACTGTAGGTATGTCTGCACTTGTGGGCGATCGCATCAAATCCCTGATTCAGTAAAAGCTAGGTTCAAATCATCAATCAACCCCAATTGTTGGGCCCACTCTGTTAAGTAACCCCGATCCAAATTCTCAGATTGGACTTTCAGAATTCCCAAAACATCATTCCATTGTTTTTGAGACTGAGACTGTTGCCGCCAGAGCAGTTTTGCCAACACAATATCTTCAGGAGAAGCCACCCAAAATTGTTCTACACCAGCTTCGTCAAGCGCTTCTAATCGTCGTCTTGCCATTTTTGAGCGATCGAATTCTGTATTAGAATTCAGCACAATATCAGCGTTCAATACTGAAGTCATCTGAGTGACGCTCAACACCATCCCTCTACCCTCTTGAATATCTTCTACCGAACCCGGAGGGCAGTAAAAACCAGCCGTTTCTAGTGCTTCAACTAATTGAAAAATATTGTCCCGGAGCAATTCAATTACTAAATCTAAATCGCGTGTTGTTCTCGGGTCGCCATAGACAGAAGCGGCAACGCCTCCTGTAATATAATAAGAGACACCTAATGTTTCAAAAATTGGGTGCAACAGTCTAGCAATTTCGCTGGGGTCTTGCGTCCACATAGAGGGCTCACTGGTGGGGGTTAAAATTGGCAACCACTTGCTACCTAATATCGATCGAGCAAATCGCTCTTTGTAGGTTGAGGGACAAGCTTTTTTCATCCCGCGCAAGCTAACAGTTTTTGCCCAACGATTTAATTTGGCCCCCATTTGCCACCGTTGGGAATTGGTGAGTTGCCGCAGTAGGTAAAAATCAATTGCATCAGCTTCAGGAGTTTTATCCTCCGACTGGGGACGGTATCCAGGTTTGATGGATATTTTCGGTATGGATTGAATCATTTTGCTTGTTGATTTCCCTAATTTTATATCAATTCCACAGTTGGGAGAAGGGGAGAGTTTGTCCGGTAATTGCCTCATGGAAGCCTTGCTGAAGCCCTTCCAGGACAGTTTCAGTGGGGTCATCATCCGGATCGATGTCAGTGTCTTCCGGTACTAAAACAATAATCCGAACGTGGGTGTGGCTTACAATAGCAAGAGGTCGATCGAGAAAAAGTCGCCCTCGATCGTCAATCTTTCCAGTAGTTTCAATCGCTTTTATATAATCCCTTCCCCATTTAAAGATTCAAGTCTTGACAGCCATTTGTCGAAGTGAGAGCATTTACTCCGAATTACTTGCAATCCAATTTGTTCAGCTAAATGTGGTCCAAAAACAGATTTTGCTTTTCCGTAATCGGGAAACTGCGCGATGATACGCTTGCTAGGTGCTGTTTGCTGCCCATCGTTGATTAACTCAGGTGTCGGATATTGACTAGCAATATCTTGGAGAGCTTCAATCTCTTTTGTCCGTCCAGCATCAAGGTACTCAAAACAGGTTGGATCGGAAAAGAGATATGCCTCATATTCATGTAACTGAATGTAAGGAATGAATCGATGATCGCCAATATCCTCTGCAAAGCGTTGCTCTAAAAATTCAACTCGCTGTAGTGGATCTTGGCCTATACTCTCAGACTCAGCTAATCCCGGAAAATCAGGATGAATAGCATATAAATCAATCATAGTTGTGAAGAATACATCGGGCGCTTTCTCTTGCTTAAGAAATCGCATGATGTCCTCCTTCATCGGCACATACTTACGACCGCCACCTCGATGCACCTTACCCTTCTTTCTTGCATGAGCAATGAGTATGGGATTGTGCATAAACACTTCATATTGGGCTAAATGTGGTTTGATCGAAATGTCAGCTAATGTTTGCTCGGTTTGTCCTTCGGCAAATAGGTAAAGGCGCACCATTAATGGGGACCTCCCCCGATAATATTTTTCTCCCAAACTTCTCCCAAGCTATACTCGTCGAGCCATGCGTCTAATTCTGTAGGATTTAACCTCTTAAATTGGGATTCCTTACCTTCTAGGTTCACCGCAATTACATCTTCAGGATCGAAATTATCCAAGAAAGAACTGGATTGGGTGCTAATGAGAATTTGGGTATGCAGTGCAGCCTTACGAAACAAAGCAGCAACCACATTTAAGGCATAGGGGTGAAGCCCTAATTCCGGCTCATCAACAACAATGAGTTCTGGCAGTTCATCTTCTGGCTGTAAGAGCAGCGTAGCAAGGCCTATGGCACGCAAAGTACCATCTGAAAATTGATGCGGTCCAAATACCTGATCGGACTCCTTGTGTCGCCAGTTGAGAATGACGCGATTAGATACATCTGGTTCAAGAACAAAATCATCGAAAAAAGGTGCAATAAGACGGATTGTTCCGATAATGCGCTGATAAGCTGCACCTCCATTCTCTTTACGAAATCTCAGAAGTAATGCAGGTAGATTTCCAGCATCCGGCATTAACCATCGATCGTTGCCAACATAAGAAGATTGACGCACATCTGCTGTAGACGATGTGTCGTGAAAGTGATACACACGGCAACGATTGAGTAAGTATCTAAGCGTCTTAGCCGTTTGCTTGCCGGACTCTGCTGCTTTGATGATTTGGGTTTCCTGATGTCCTGCACCCAGTTCGTCAGTTCTAGGGGCTCCCCAACCTCTTTGCAGAAAACTTAACGTTTCTTCGGCAAAAATCAGCGTATCACCAGCGGCATGAAATAGCCGTATGTGATAGGCATCTACCCCATTGTCAACCTCGAAGTCCAGCTTTGCTTCTATCTGGGGCGTTATCTTAGGTCCAAAGTGCAAGAGAGATTGGGTACGCCCTGAGGTGGCAATGTATTGTTGAAAGCGTCCAGCCATCATCTCATTGAGCATCTTGAAAAACGAGATAAGATTGCTCTTGCCTGCCCCATTTGCTCCAATCAGAATATTTAGGGGATGCAACTCCAGATCCATTGCCTTAATAGACTTAAATCCATTGAGGGTTAATCTTTGTAGCCTATTCAAAAATCAGTCTCCTAAGTCTGTGATGGTGTGTTTGCTTCTTATATTGATTAATAGAGGAATAGGCAATTAATGCTGAGTAACAGCCATTACCCATTCCTCATGCTAAACCCTAGCTGCCGCCAATCCGGGCGACATCGCGAGCGTTTTCTTCAAATGCAGCCGTCAGCGCATCATCACCGCTTAAACCCGATGCGATCGCCCTTTCAATAGCCTGCAACACCCGCTTGTAATCCCTCGGCATCACCTTCACAAACACCGGCACCATCTCATCCCACGCAGCCAGAACCTTCGATGCCTTCGCACTTCCAGTCAAATCAAAGTGAGTCTGAATTAACTGCCGCAAATCGCTAATTTCCTCAACATCCTCCAATTTTTCCAAATCCACCATCGACATATTGCAGCGAGTAGCAAAATCGCCCGCCTCATCCAAAATGTAAGCAACACCGCCACTCATACCCGCAGCAAAATTGCGCCCGGTTTCACCCAAAACTACAACTTTGCCGCCAGTCATGTACTCGCAACCGTGATCGCCCACACCTTCAACTACTGCGTTAACGCCCGAGTTACGCACCCCAAAACGTTCGCCCGCAATCCCTCGGATGAAAACCTCGCCGGATGTCGCGCCGTAAAGCACTACGTTACCGACAATCACGTTTTCTTCCGCGACAAAGGTAGAAGCTGGCGACGGATACAAGATAATCTTGCCGCCGCTGAGCCCCTTGCCCAAATAGTCGTTAGCTTCGCCTTCGAGCTCCAGGGTGACACCCTTGGGCACGAATGCGCCAAAGCTTTGCCCGGCGCTGCCTTGGAAGTGCAGGTGTACCGTGTCATCCGGCAAACCTTCCCAGTTGCGTTTGGTGATTTCGTTGCCGAGAATTGTGCCAACAACCCGGTTGATGTTGGTAATTGGCAGTTTGGCGTGGACTTTTTCACCGTTTTCGATCGCACCTTTGCACAAATCCAACAACACACTCATGTCCAGAGACTTTTCCAAACCGTGATCCTGCGCCATCTGACAATAGCGCCCGACATCCGCCCCAACTTCCGGCTGATAAAGGATTTTCGAGAAATCCAAACCCTTAGCCTTCCAGTGTTCCACAGCTTGCTGAGGTTCCAAAACATCAGTGCGGCCAACCATTTCATTCAGCGTGCGGAAGCCCAACTGCGCCATAATTTCCCGGACTTCCTGCGCGATGAAAGTCATAAAGTTTACCGTGTGCTCGGGGTCGCCGGTAAAGTTTTTCCGCAGCAGCGGGTCTTGCGTCGCCACACCCACCGGGCAAGTGTTCAGGTGGCAAACGCGCATCATAATGCAGCCCAATGTCACCAGCGGCGCGGTCGCAAAACCGAATTCCTCAGCGCCAAGCAGTGCAGCAATTACTACATCGCGGCCGGTTTTCATTTGACCGTCAGTTTCCACGACAATCCGGCTGCGGAGATTGTTGAGTACCAAAGTTTGGTGAGTTTCCGCCAGTCCCAATTCCCAAGGTAATCCCGCGTGTTTGATCGAAGTTTGTGGCGAAGCGCCGGTTCCGCCGTCGTAGCCGGAAATCAACACGACATCGGCGTGGGCTTTAGCAACCCCGGCCGCGATCGTCCCGACTCCAACTTCCGACACCAGTTTGACGCTAATCCGCGCTTCCCGGTTGGAATTTTTCAAGTCGTGAATCAATTCGGCCAAATCTTCGATCGAATAAATGTCGTGGTGAGGAGGAGGCGAAATCAATCCCACACCCGGAGTCGAGTTTCGCACCTTCGCAATCCACGGGTATACTTTTTTACCGGGCAACTGTCCGCCTTCACCGGGTTTCGCCCCTTGCGCCATCTTGATTTGCAGTTCCCGCG
Source organism: Microcoleus sp. D3_18_C4 (assembly GCF_036702355.1). Taxonomy (NCBI): domain Bacteria; kingdom Bacillati; phylum Cyanobacteriota; class Cyanophyceae; order Oscillatoriales; family Microcoleaceae; genus Microcoleus; species Microcoleus sp. D3_18_C4. The sequence continues at coordinate 4,973 of NZ_JAUBTF010000113.1, read as the reverse complement.
CTTGGGAAAGATACAAGCTGGTAACGCCGAAACGGCCGGAAGCAACTTGTTTGATCGCGCTGTTTTTCGAGTCGCCGCGATCGTTCGTCCAAGTGTAGCGTTCCGGATCTTCGCCACCTTCACCCGTGTTCGATTTGCCACCAATGCGGTTCATCGCTACTGCTAGCGATTCGTGGGCTTCTTTGGAAATCGAACCATAACTCATCGCCCCAGTTTTAAAGCGTTTGAGAATAGATTCGATCGGCTCAACTTCCTCAATGGGTATCGATTCCCGCTGTTTGAATTGCAACAAACCGCGCAAGGTAAAATGCTGCTGGTTTTGTTCGTTTACCAGCCCCGAATACTGTTTGAAAAGCGTATAACTGCCATCGCGCACCGACTTTTGCAGCGCGTGAATTGTCTGCGGACTAAACAAATGCGCTTCGCCTTCTTTCCGCCACTGATATTCGCCGCCAACATCGAGAGTATGTCCGCTGGATGGGCGGTCTGGGAATGCGTGAGTATGGCGCAAAATTGCTTCTTGGGCGATGACTTCGAGGTCTACACCTTCAATCCGCGAGGCCGTCCAAGCAAAGTATTTATCAACTACAGATTTGTTTAAGCCGATCGCCTCAAAAATCTGCGCGCCGCGATAACTTTGAATGGTGGAAATCCCAATTTTTGAGGCAACTTTCGTCACACCTTTAGTTGCGGCTTTGATGTAGTTTTTGCAAGCTGTTTTGTACTCGACATTTAGCAGCAATCCTTCGCGGATCGAATCGGCGATCGTCTCAAAGGCCAAATACGGATTAATCGCGCCGCAACCATATCCAATCAGTGTCGCAAAGTGATGCACTTCGCGCGGTTCACCGGATTCGAGAACGAGTCCCGCCCGCGTGCGCGTACCTTTGCGGATCAAGTGGTGGTGCAGGCCCGCAACTGCCAGCAGCGCCGGAATTGGAGCTTGGTCTGGACTGATACCCCGATCGCTCAGAATGAGGATATTCACCCCGGAGGCGATCGCGCTGTCTGCTGCTGCAAAAACCTCTTCTAAGGCTTGTTCTAGACCTTTTACACCGCTTTTGGGGTCAAACAAAATTGGCACGGTGAGTGACTTGAAATTGCCCTCATTTACGTGTTGGAGCTTAGCTAATTCTTCATTGCTGAGAATTGGCGTTTTCAGTTCAATTAAATGACAGCTTTCCGGTTCCGGTTTGAGCAAATTGCGTTCAGCGCCGATCGTAGTTTCGGCAGAAGTTACAATTTCTTCGCGGATAGAATCGATCGGCGGATTGGTAACTTGAGCAAACAACTGCTGGAAGTATTCGTAAAGCAGTTTTGGCCGATTGGAAAGCACCGCCAGCGGCGTATCCGCACCCATCGCGCCGACAGCTTCTACGCCATCTTTGGCCATCGGTGCTAACAGCAACCGCAGTTCTTCAAAGGTGTAGCCAAAGGCCATTTGCCGCTGCAATAATGTTTCGGGATGAGATTCTGCTACTGCCGGCGCATCTTTGAGTTTGGCGATTTCGACCATGTGCTGGTCGATCCACTGGCGGTACGGGTGTTCCGAGGCAATTTGATGTTTAATTTCCTCGTCAGAGACGATGCGGCCTTCCTCGGTATTTACCAGGAACATCCGCCCCGGTTGCAAGCGACCTTTTGATACAATTCGTTCAGGGGCGATCGGCAAAACTCCCGCTTCCGATGCCATAATTACCAAGTCGTCTTTGGTAACGCAGTAGCGGGAAGGGCGCAAACCGTTGCGATCGAGCACGGCCCCGATCGATGTACCATCGGTAAAGGCGATCGAAGCTGGGCCGTCCCAAGGTTCCATCAAGCAAGAATGGTATTCGTAGAAAGCTTTTTTCTCGTCACTCATGGACTCGTGGGCTGTCCAAGGTTCGGGAATCATCATCATTACAGCGTGCGGCAAAGAACGCCCGGCCAAATTCAGCAATTCCAAAGCATTGTCAAAAATCGTCGAGTCGCTGCCTTCGATATTGATTAAATTGGGGATTTTCTTTAAGTCATCGCCGAATAGTTCCGACTCGAACAGCGATTGCCGCGCGTGCATCCAGTTAATGTTGCCGCGCATCGTGTTAATTTCGCCGTTGTGAGCGATGTAGCGGTAAGGGTGCGATCGTTCCCAACTCGGAAAAGTATTCGTGCTGAAGCGCGAGTGAACCAGGGCTAGAGCGCTTTCCATGTCGGGGTCGTGCAGGTCGGGATAGTAATCGCCGACTTGCACCGGCATTAACATACCCTTGTAGACGATCGTCCGGCAGGAGAGTGTGGAATTATACCAGTATGGGTCTGTGTTAGTCCTGCGGATGGCATTGTGAGCCCGTTTGCGGATGACGTACAGTTTCCGCTCGAAAGCCGCCTCGTCAATACCTGCGGCGCGCCGGAGGAACACTTGCTGCATGAAGGGTTCGCTAGATTTGGCGGTGTCGCCGAGGGACGAGTTGTCGGTGGGAACATCGCGCCAGCCCAACACTTCCTGGCCTTCTTCTGCCGCGATTTCCTCAAAAATGCGTTTGCCGTTTTCGCGTTCAGTTTGATTTGGCGACGAGTAAATCGCGCCAACGCCGTACTCGCCGGCTTCGGGAAGTTCGATGTTTAGGGCCGCTGTTACTTTCTTGAGAAACTTGTGGGGCACCTGCATCAAAATCCCCGCCCCGTCTCCGGTGTTGGGTTCGCAGCCGCACGCGCCCCGGTGGTCGAGGTTCAAGAGGATTGTCAGTGCCTGCTCGACAATTTCGTGGGATTTGTTACCCTTCATGTGTACGATGAATCCGACTCCGCAAGCGTCGTGCTCGAACTGCGGATCGTACAGACCTTGCTTTTGTGGCAGTCCGTTGCTGTTCATTTTGATGCTCCTGTCAAAGTGGCGAAAAGATGTTGATCTACAGTAGAGGATGGGATGCCGATCGCTCTAGTATCATGTATTATATGTGGATCTACTCAATTGGGTAGAGCTACCAAAAAATCCCAACTTATTCGATCAAGCGTAAAAAAATAGTTAAAGCCGATAACTTAACTAGGGAACCCGGAGGTTCAAGATTTATGCTTAAAGACTCTTCAATTCTGTGAATTATTAAAGAATTATTAAACCGCAGAGGCCGCAGAGAGCGCAGAGGAAGAAGAGAAGAGAGATGTGTAATTCCGATACCAACTCACATCTTGCACCCTTGTTAATAAGCTTTTCAAGGGCGAGCTTTCCGGCCCAGCCCACAAAATTTACTCTCTGGGGAACAGGCCGGAAAGCCTGTTTTTGAGAAATGAGTTTATAGCATTGTTAATGCGACTGTATCCTCAGCGTCTGGGTGACATTCTCCACCAGCATTTCGCCTTCTCAACAGCAATGAGTATTTCTGAAAAATTGCAAAAAGTCGATCGACTCAAAGCCTGGTTAGATAGCTTTGGGCCGCTTTGTCCCACCCTGGTTGCAGAATTAAAAAAACTCTACGACGTTCGGTTTACTTATCACTGCTTCACAGAACTTAGCCAAACTTATTCAAGTCTAACTATTCAACCAGGTTTCATCTCAGAGGGTCTCTAACCAGATGCTAGAAGTTTTGCAACAGCAGTCTCAAGAGCTGGATTAGGATTCACCTTTAATCAATATTCAAGAACCAGCGCCCTTTCTATGAAGATTTGATGTAGATTGGGGCGATCGATCAAATAACAGGTGACAACAGCTATGTGGGTTTTGCTATGGTTGTTAAGGCAAGTCGATCGGGCTGAGCACAACTCTTGCAAAACTCTACAGTCGGCTAACCAGTCCCCGCAGGTGGGCTTCGGTTTTAACTATATATTAGTTAATCTCAAAAAACAACGTCGTTTACCAAAGGATTCAGCAAGGAATCCTCAAGGAGTGAAAATCATGGTTCAGATTCAAGAAATTTCTCAAGTATCTACCCTGCACGCACCTGCAGCACCCAACGGAATAGCCGCTACAGAATTGCGGCCTTGGGGCTCGTTTACGACTCTAGAAGAAGGCCCAGGATATAAAATTAAGCGGATCGAAGTTAAGTCGGGACACCGCCTCAGCCTGCAAATGCACCACCACCGCAGCGAACACTGGATTGTGGTTTCTGGTACTGCAAAAGTTACTTGTGGCGAAACTGAACAAGTTCTGTTTACAAATCAGTCTACCTACGTTCCTCAGTGCACTTCTCACCGCCTGGAAAATCCGGGAGTTATCCCCCTTGTTTTAATTGAGGTGCAGAATGGCGAATATCTCGGAGAAGATGATATTATCCGCTTTCAAGACGATTATGCTCGTACAGAAAAGGCTAAGTAACTCAAGTTGCTAAAGATATAGCGGTAAGGTGCGCGGCCCGGCGCACCCTACATTCTCCGGGTAAGGTACACGCCTAGGCAGATTCTACATTTTCAAAACTCAACATTACTTCCAAATTACCAATTACAAATTACCAATTACTCATAATGATTCATCTGAGCAAAACAGCAGCAACAGAAGTAACGCGCCTCAAGTCGAAGCATCCGAACCCCAATGCTTTATTTCGTCTGGGCGTGGAATCGAGCGGCTGCTCCGGTTTGTCTTATACAATGGCATTTGACGATGCGCCAGCCCCAGAAGACGCTGTATGCGAGTCCGAGGGAATTTCCGTTGCGATCGACCCCCAGCACTTAAAATATCTCAATGAGCTCACCTTGGATTATTCAGAAGACTTGATGGGCGGAGGTTTCCGATTTCACAATCCCAATGCCGCCCAAAGCTGTAGCTGCGGCCACTCCTTTTCGGCTAAGGAATAACCAACCTGTAGGGTGCGTCAGTTGCAGATAATTCTTCAATTCTAAAATCTAAAAGAGATTGACGCACCTGACAAAATAAGCAATAACCAATATGATTTAGAGTGCGTCAGTTGCAGATAATTATAAAATTTAGGCGTTGCTGAGTTAGAGTATGAATAGGAGGAATAATTTATGCAATGCCCAGAATGTAAATTAACCCATATCTGTAA
>NZ_JAUBTF010000112.1:0-10852 GCF_036702355.1 Microcoleus sp. D3_18_C4 | reverse complement strand
TTCTGCCACATCTCTTGATGAGATTATTCGCGCTTATTGTGCAACTTAGTGTCTCATTTTTATTTGAAATAACTATAATTTCGAGATTGACACCACTCGCATATCTCGATTTGGGTTTGATGTAGCAGGAGGCGAACTCGATCGTGCTTTCAAAAGATTGACAGCATTAAATAATTGTTCTGTCGATGGATTGCACTGCCACATTTCCACTGCGGCAAGAAGCACTGAATCCTACGCGCGTCGTACTCAGAGAATTCTAGAATTAACCGATTATTATTTCAAGAATAAACAACCGAATTTTATCGATATAGGTGGCGGTTTCTACGGCAAAATGACTGAGGATTTAAAGAGTCAATTTGATGGCTATATTCCCAAATATCACGAATATGCCGAAGCAGTTGCGCCCCAATTAAAAAGCAAATATCGCGATAACTCTGGGCCGGAATTGATTATTGAACCGGGTGTAGCTATTGTCTCCGATGTATTGAATTTTGTCGCAAAAGTTGTGGGAATAAAAACTGTGCGGTCGCGTCAAATTGCCCTAGTGGTTGGTAGTGTCCACAACGTGAAACCAACGGGGACTGATAAAAATCTGTCCTTGCGAGTTTACGGAAACGATGAAAATGCCGAGCAAAGAAAACTTGCAGGACAAGTAGATATAGTTGGATATACTTGTATGGAACATGATTGTTTATACAAGGACTATTCCGGCGAAATAGGTATTGGAGATTATGCCGTTTTTGAGAATATGGGTGCTTATACTGTAGTCTTCAAACCACCATTTATTCGCCCGAATCCGCCCATAATTAGCTATGACTCTATCCAGAACGAGTATACACTAATCAGACGGCGAGAAACTTCTCAGGATGTGTTCTCTACTTATGTGATATAAGAAACAAAAACATAAATGTACTATTGACTTGTACGGGACACTGCAAGTTCAATATTGAATCGGCTGTTCACCAACCATCAAAAATATGAATGTAATCTTGACTTGTGCGGGACGCCGCAACTATCTGTTGAAATTCTTCCAAGAAGCACTAGGTAATGGAGGAAAAGTATTTGCTGGTGATGCTACTTTGGAAGCACCGACATTACAAGAAGCTGATGAAAGTTTTTTGTTGCCGCCGATAAATCATAGCGAATACTTCGAGAAGTTGCTGGATATCTGTCAGGAAAAGCAGGTGCGCTTGCTGATACCGCTGAACGATCTAGAATTACCTTACCTAGCAAAACAACGCGATCGCTTTCTCGCAATAGGAACGATTCCAGTTGTTTCTTCTCCAGAAGCTATCGATATTTGTTTTGACAAGTTTGCGACCTTTCAATTCTTACAAAAACTAGGCATTGCTGCCCCACAAACCTATCTTTCCCTCGCGGAAGCACGCGAAGCAATTCAGCAAGGAAAAATATCTTTTCCTTTAGTAGTTAAACCCCGCTGGGGTAGTGCATCAATTGGGATTGAATATCCTGAAGATGATGAAGAATTAGAATTAGCTTATCGCTTTGTTAAAAAATCGCTGATGAGATCCTTCTTAGCAGAAGTAAGTTCCTCCGATCCCGATCGGTGTATCTTAATTCAAGAGCGAGTAATCGGACAAGAACACGGTCTGGATATTATCAATAATTTAGAAGGTTCATACATTACGACTTTTGTCAAGCGGAAGCTGACCATGCGAGCCGGAGAAACGGATCGGGCTGTGACGGTCGAAAATGAAGAAATTAAACAGTTAGGTGCAACAATTGGCCAAACATTGGGCCATATCGGCAACCTGGACTGCGATGTAATGGTGGGACAAAAAGGTTTATGCGTGTTAGAATTAAACCCGCGTTTTGGTGGTGGATACCCATTTTCCCAGATGGCAGGGGCAAATATTCCCGCAGCGTTAATAGCTTGGGCCAACGGAGAGAAGCCTAATGAAAGTTGGCTCAGGGTTGAAGGAAATATAAAAAGTTCAAAGTGCGATCGGCTTGTTACTGTTCAGCAATAGGAAAAGTAATGATAAAACAAATCCTCCTCTCAACACCTCACATGGGTTCCCTCGAACAGGAGTTCGTCAAAGAAGCCTTCGATACCAACTGGATCGCCCCCGTTGGCCCCCATGTAGATGCTTTCGAGCAAGAATTCTGCGAGGTAGTTGGCGCTAAACACGCAGCGGCTGTTAGTTCCGGAACCGCAGCTTTGCATTTGGCTTTACAATTAATTGGTGTCGGTTCAGGAGATGAGGTTTTTTGCTCGACTCTGACTTTTATTGCAACTGCTAGCCCGATTACTTATCTTGGCGCAAAACCAGTTTTTATTGATAGCGATCGCACTTCTTGGAACATGAATCCCGAATTGTTGCAATCGGCACTTGACAAACGAGCAAAAATTGGTAAATTACCCAAAGCTGTTGTAATCGTACACCTCTACGGTCAAAGTTGCGATATCGATCCAATTCTAGAAGCTTGCAATGCTTATGAAATTCCGCTAATAGAAGATGCGGCAGAATCTCTAGGCGCTAGCTATAAAAACCGATCGCCTGGAAGCTTTGGTAAAATCGGCATTTTCTCATTCAACGGTAATAAAATTATCACCACTTCCGGCGGCGGAATGTTAGTTTCCGATGACCAAAAACTGGTAGAAAAAGCTCGTTTTTTGGCCACACAAGCCCGTGACCCCGCTCCTCATTACCAACATTCAGAAATTGGCTACAATTATCGTCTCAGCAATGTTTTGGCGGGAATTGGTCGCGGTCAATTACGGGTTCTGGAGGAGCGAGTTCAAGCGAGACGGCGCAATTTTGACTTTTACAAACAAGCTTTAGGAAACTTGCCGGGAATTGAATTTATGCCGGAAGCTGCTTTTGGAAAAGCTACTCGCTGGCTGACTTGTTTGACGATCGATCCGGCCACTTTCGGTGCAGATAGAGAACAAGTTCGTTTAGCACTTGCTCAAGAGAAAATAGAAGCGCGTCCGGTTTGGAAACCTTTACACTTACAACCAATATTTGCTGATTGCGAATGTATGGGCGGTGCCGTGTCTGAAGAGTTATTTGAGTACGGGCTTTGCTTGCCTTCTGGTTCTAATTTAACTGATGAAGATTTAGAGCGAGTGACAAGTGCGATCGCCCAAATTCACAAAGAAAATCGATGATCTAGCCGAAGGAAGTTCGGCAACAGATTCTCTAACGGATGTAACGGAGGTCAGGAAGAAGAAAGATGCGATAGCTATTAGATCCCCGACTTTTTCAAGAAGTTGGGGATTTGGGTATTGTATCTTTTGATTAATTTTCTTGCCATTCTTCCAGGGCGATCGCAATTCCTTGTTTCAATCTCGGTTCAAGATTGTCTTGCTTAACTAAGCTTTCTAATTTCTGCCTGGCCTCGGCAGCACCTAGCTGTTTGAGCGCTGCCATGCAGTGTAACCTGACGCTGCTGTCTGCGTCGCCCAACATTAAAATCAGAGCATCTAGCCCTCTCATATCTCCTAATTTTCCTAAACCTAAAGCTAAAGATTTTTTGCTAACTGCCTCTTGCATGGCCGGATGATTTGTTTTCAGCAAATCAATCAGAATTTCAGCAGCAGCAGTTTTTAATTCCGGCTTTTCTACTCGCCCTAAAACAGTGACTATCTCTTGATAAACAGTAGAATTTATGTTAGTAAATTGCGCCCTTAATGTCTGATGCAAATATGCTAAAGCGGTTGCATTTTCCATCCAGCTTAGGGCGCGCACAGTTTCGATTTGCAATTCAACGGGAGTTATTGGCGATCGCAGCAATTCAAATAAAGCAGCCGCTGCAGCATCGGTTTTCACTCGCCCGATCGCGATCGCCGCTTGCTGACAAACTTCTAATCGGATGTCCGAAAGCAAAGGTTTGAGCAAGTTAACTAAATCTAATTCTCCATCTAAATAGGCGCGCACCCCGAGAGCTCGCACGGCTTCTTTTCTGACTGCTGTCGCCGGATCTTTGAGTGCTGCTACCAGTACCGGCGGGATGCGGGAGTCGTGAAAGCTGCTCAGGGCCTCGATTGCGGCTGCCCGCACCGCAACTTGAGAGTCTGCGACTACGCTCAACAGTGGCGGGATAGTTTCGGTGCGCCGAATTTGGGCGAGTGCTGCTGTGGCAAACTGTCGCGAGTCTTCTTGCTGCAAGAGAGTTGCGAGGGATTCTATGGCTGTCGGGCCGAAATTCCCTAGGGTTTCGGCGGCGATTTGGCTCAATTCTTCGTCGGAATTTTTGACCAATTCTACTAAAGCTTGAATCACTTCCGGGCGATCGAACTTTCCGAGAATGCGGGCGGCGAACCACCGGGGCTCGGTGTCTGCCTCTTCGTCTTCGAGCACGGCAATTAAAGGTGCGATCGCGCCATTTCCCAGATTTGGCAATACTTTAGCAATTTCCCAGCGGTCTTGAAAATCGCCCCATTCCAAGGCTTCTATTGCTAAACTGACAGCTTGCTCTAAAATGTGTTGTTCCTGCGGCTTGCCGGCCTTGGCTGTCACTTGCTGCAAGCATTCGACTAACCCAGGCCAGTTTTGGCGATCTGCAGCGACTTGCGCTTTTTGTAAAAAATTATACATGATTTTAAATTAAGTTCGATCGAGAAGCTAGGTTTTTTGCTGCTAGGTCAAAGCGGGAGGGAGCTACTTTTTACGAATCTTTTGCTACAATTATCCATTTTTTAACATTTTTGTCAATCCATCATAACTGGTAAAATGGAAGTAAAGCATTAATTTCATGCAGTTAAAGCATCAAGCTATACTTTTTGTAATTTAAAATACGCAATATTCCTAATTAAAAATTAACAAATGAAGAAAGCTCTACTTTTAGTAAACCAGCACTCCCGAAAAGGGCAAAAGCTATTATCTCAAGCCACTGAAGAATTAGAAGCACTGGGTTTTGAGTTAATTATAGAATCTACTGACCACGCCCACGAACTTTCCGACACTATTCGCCGCTACCAAAATCGAGTCGAATTAGTAATAATTGGGGGTGGGGACGGCACTCTCAACGCCGCCATAGAAGGTTTGATAGATACCAAGTTAGCGTTGGGTATTTTGCCGATGGGAACGGCTAACGACCTAGCCCGCACTCTGGGAATTCCTACAGATTTATCCGCAGCGTGTCAAGTAATCGCCAGCGGTAAAGTTCGGCTAATAGACTTGGGTTGGGTTAACGGTCAACATTTTTTTAATGTTGCGAGTGTGGGACTAAGCGTGGAAATTACCCAGCGACTGACTAAAAACGTGAAGCAGCGCTGGGGAGTGTTAGCTTATGCTTTTACTGCTTTGCAGACAATTTTGTCAGCGCGACCGTTCCGAGCAGAAATTAAGATAAACAACCAATCTTTTAAGGTTAAAACTATTCAAATTGCCATTGGCAACGGCCGCTATTACGGAGGTGGTATGACAGTTGCCGAGGATGCCACAATCGACGACCGGCGACTGGATTTGTACAGTTTGGAAACAAAAAACTGGTGGGAAATCATTGGTTTACTGCCGGCTATGAGGCAAGGAAATTATACCAGTTCGCCTAACGTTCGCGCCTTGCACGCTCAAGAATTTGAGGTTAATACTAGCAAACGCCGTCCGATTAATACTGACGGTGAAATCACAACTTACACGCCTGCAAAATTCCGAGTGATTCCCCAAGCTTTAGCAGTTATAGCTCCTTGATGACTCATGATTTATATAATTATTTTGTGGAACAGGTATCTTGCCTGTTCATATATAATTATGTTGTGGAACAGGCATCTTGCCTGTTCATATATAATTATGTTGTGGAACAGGCATCTTGCCTGTTCATATATTAGCCACGGGCAAGATGCCCGTGCCACAGTTAATTAATCAATAAATTATATTGTGTTGTGGAACAGGCATCTTGCCTGTTCATATATTAGCCACGGGCAAGATGCCCGTGCCACAATTAATAAATTATATTGTGTTGTGGAACAGGCATCTTGCCTGTTCATATATTAGCCACGGGCAAGATGCCCGTGCCACAGTTAATTGATCAATAAATTATATTGTGTTGTGGAACAGGCATCTTGCCTGTTCATATGTTAGCCACTAGCAAGATGCCCGGGCCACAATTAATTAATAATCGCCTCCAGCGCCATATTGCCACGCTTCAACTAATCGGTGAAAATAGTATTGCTGCTCCGGCGCTAAATTTTTCACCTGCGGTTCTACGGCTTTCCCCAAAGGCTGCAATCCCGTATAAATTCCTAAATTTACATAATGAACCATCCAATCGAGCAAATTAGCTATTCCTACCTGCGGGATGATTTTCATAACTAATCCGGGATGGCTAATTGCTGTTTTAAACAGAGTTTGTGACAAAGCCGGAAACAGCACGATATCCTGAAGAAACGGTTTGAGTACCGGTTCTCCCAACTCTTCCATTACCTGAAATACGGCAGCCAAAAGTTGATTGATTTGATTAGGGTCTATTTTTTGATTCATCGCAGCACTCATCGAACGCTGAAACAACCAGGTGACAGATAGATTCGGCTGGTAGGGTTGCAAAAGTGCCAGGGCATTTTTGCTGAGACTGTCGCTTGTCAAAGCTTCGTCAATTCCTAGAGTCAAGCGTTTGAGGTGGCGCACCATTGCGCCGAAACCGCCGAAGCTGAGGGGAGATTGGCTACCGCTGCTGTCTCCGACTGGGAGTATGCGATCCCAAGGCGTTTTTAGAGGGCTTTGACGATAGCAGGGGAAGAATCCGTAGAGTGCTCTTTGGAATTTTAACTGTTCGAGTTCGACGTTTTGATATTGGGGAAGCAAGCGCAAATACTCTTCAAATAATGTTTCTAAACTGAATCTTTCTGTGTCGGCGTCTATGTAGGTAAATAAGTAGGTGGTGCGGCCGTCTCTCGCTGGAAATGCTTCCCAAAAATATTGGCACTGATTTTGCATTGGCGTGAAGGATGCAAATATATCGCCCGTGTCGTTTTTGGGGTATCCTTGAGCGCAACTGCCGACTACTAAACATACGGCGTCGGGTTTTTTGCCTTGTCTTGCTTGGCGGACAATGGGGGAAAAATGTCCCATTGCGTCTAATAATAATCGGGTTTTAAATAAATGTGTAGCAGGTTGTGTATCGGTATTTGCCGATTCTACAAGGACTCCATTGGGGTGAATGGTGGCTGTTTTAAATGGTGTATTTTCAAATAGCTTGCCTCCGGCTTGGAGAAATCGCTGTTTCAAGGTTTCTAGGAGGTAAACTGGGTCGATCCCGATGTTGAGTACGTCGCGCACCCAAATGTCTGGGGTGTTGGCAAAGCTGATGCGGGCTGGGTTGTATTCGGTGGCTATGGCCTTTTCTATCTCTTCAACAGAGAGCAAATTTAGTTCTAAGAATGCGTCTAATTCTTTGCGAGAAATGTTCCATTCTTGCTCGCGGCCTCGCAGGGTGCCGCGTTCGAGCAAGGCTACTCGCCAACCCCGCACGGCTAGGGCTGTACCGATTAATATTCCTAGGGTTCCGCCGCCGATAACTATGTCGAAGTCGAGGGTTTCGAGGGGTTGTTGGCTGTGTTTTACTGCTTGGGGTGCTGGTGCGGTGTTTTGTTTGAGGTTTTCCCAGAGTCGATCGACCTTTCGCAGGCCTCCGAGGGCGTCTCCTGGCAGTTGGGAGAGGATTTGTTCGGTGAGGGACATCGGGTTTTAGGATTGAAGAGTGGTGGATTTTTTATAATTTAGCTTAGATCAACGTTTCCGACAGTTTCAGGGCTGACGCATCGGTGGCGAGAAACCCGCTTTCTACCTATCTTTTTTTAGCATAAGTTGACTAAATCTTTACTCCATCAGAGTTTCAGGCGGGTTGTCACCCCCCCAGCCAATCCCACTAACTACCACTACAGAACCGAGGCTAACTCCTAGGAGCAACCCTTGCAGCTTGGATTGAATTGTCCAGTGGCCCCCTTTGAGATTACCTAGTGAGCCATTACGGAACTTACGCCAGCGATTTAGGGGATTTAATATCTTTTTTATTAATCTTGGTGGTGCACACTTAACCTGTTGCGTGCGTCTCTCCGAGGAAGTTATCTGCTCCAGATGAGGAGGAATATAAGTTGAAATAATTAGGGACTAGCCAGTTCTATTTTGCAACCGCATTCCTAATCTTATACGCCAATAAAAGATGGTTCTTAAGCTAGTCAAAAGCGAGTAATTTTTCGACAATTGTAAAAACATAATTCTACCTGTTTTTGATAGATTTTCAAAAATGAATATGACTTTTAAGTATCATAGGTTAACACCCGATCGCTTTTCATGAAAGGAACAACCTGTCTGTACTGTTAAAAGATTTTTTAGTGACTATCTATAATTTCAACTTAGGATTTTTTTGCCATCTTAAGTCAATAGCTTGTGCAGCGTGCATCATTTCGCTTCCTAAAATGTGAGAGAGGGTATCAATCTGTGTCCTAACACGCTGCACAGTTCTTCGAGCATTTGTTGGCACATCTTCAATATTGCCAGCAAGGGCAAAATTATCAAGTATTGCCGCTGCTAGTTCCTGATTTTCTCTAGCTAAACACACGCAAGTTTTCTGAATTGCACCATAGGCATGAACGGTATTTTCCTTTCCTAAAAATCGCAGTGGGTAAAATGTGGGCCGCCAAGCTTAATTGTTCGCTGGCCAGATGCGTTTGAAAGTTGAAATGGGAAAAAGAGAAAAAGGGAAAAGCTATTTCCCTTTCCCTTTCCCTTTAAGAGCCAGTAGCGGTGATAACTAGCAACTAGCGTTAACTAGCAACTTAGGTTATGCCAACACTAGATAGGCTGAGTCCCGAACTTTCCGGTGTTGTTGTAGTAATCGAGCTTGCCGTTGATCGCTTCGCCAGTAGGCAATCCGTTGTAGGTGTTAGTTGCGTTTGCCCAAGCTGGGGAACTCGCAGGGACTCGGAAGGTTGATGCCTGCAAGGAGAGATTCCCATCTCCCTTGCCATCGCCGTTTTCGTCGGGAGTGTATGTTTGCAACCAAGTAATCGCTTGGTTCATATCTCCAGTCGGCGCGGGGTTGACGGCGAGGAAATTCAGCCAAGAGGCAACCAAGGAGCGATCGATCGTGTAGCGAACGTCCTGCTGGACTTTCTGGTTAGCGTTAACAATGGTCTGAGCTTCCTGAAGGGTGTAGAACACGGTATTTTCACCTGCATCCGTCTTTCCATTCCGGTTATAGTCACCAACCAGAATGCCCAAGGCAGTCTGTCCTGTGACTGGATCTACTGTAGCCGCGGAGTAAGGTGAGAGCAGGATGTCGCTGGTTGGGAAATCTGACTTGCCGGCAAAGGAGGAATCGTTGCTGGCATTGCCATCCCACACATCAGTCCAACGCTGCCAGAAGCCTGGTGTCCGCGCTCCCAGAGACCGCACGCCTGTGTAGGAGCTAGGATCGGATGCTGTCGGGGTTGCGGGGTTGTTCAAGCCGTCGGTGTAGGAACCTGTGGTCGTACCGATATTTTGATAGCCGCCCAAGATGGCAGTGCCGCTAGCATTGTAAACCCAGCTTTCTGTGAGGTCGAGCTTGCCGTCTTGGTTGGTGTCACCACTGCTGTAAATAGGAACCACACCTTTGTCATCTGTCACCTGGACATTAGAGAGAGGGACGTTGCCGGTGTTGGTGACAGTATAAATCCACGTCACTGGACTACCTTGCTGAATTAACAGGGCATCCCCTTGCACAGAAGAGTTGTCCGTTACTTTCTCGATGTTAATGCTGGGGCGAGCGCCGAAGTAGTTGCTGGGGTCGGTGGCGCTGACGTTTGTGTGATTGCCCAGACCATCAGTGTAGGTATTGCTTGCCGTCCCGATGTTAGCGTAGGGGCCGGCAACGGCGGTACTTGTTTTCTGGACAGTGGTGCTCTGACCGGAGGCGAGGCTGGCAATGGTGCCAACTACAAAGTCGTCACTGGTGTTAAGCGGGGTGCCGTTGTCATCTTTGACTTCGACGTTGGTCAGGTTAACGTTGCCGGTGTTGGTGACTTCGTAAGTCCAGGTTATTGGCTGACCTGCCAAAATTGCCTTGCCATCGAAGCCGTTGGTCAGTTTGTTAATTGTCAAGGCAGGATTGGCACCGAAGTAGTTGCTGGGGTCGATGGCACTGAGGGGGGTGCTATTGCCCGAACCATCGGTGTAGGTATTGCTTGCCGTGCCGATGTTAGCGTAGGGGCCGGCAACGGCGGTACTCGTTTTCTGCAAGGTTTGGTTGCTACCCACGGGCAGGCTGGCAATACTGCCAACTACAAAGTCGTCACTGGTGTTAGCGGGGGTGCCGTTGTCATCTTTGACCTGGAGGTTAGTCAGGTCAATGTTGCCGGTGTTGGTGACTTTGTAAGTCCAGGTAATCGGCTGACCTGTCAAAATATCCTTGCCATCGTAGCCGTTAGTCAGCTTTTCGATGGTGAACGCAGGAGCCGCACCGAAGTAGCTGCTGGGGTCAGAAGCGGTTACAGGTGTGCCGTTGTAGGTCCCGGTAACGTTACCAGTGTTGCTGTAGTTGCCAGCCTGGGCAGTGCCGGTTTTCGTGTAAGTCCAAACTTCGTTTGTATCCAGCAGGGTGTTGGTGTTCGCGTCGCCACTGAAGTTGGTGATGATTCCCTCTTTGTCATCGGTGAGGCTGACGCCTGAGAGTGGGACGTTGCCGGTGTTGCTGACTGTGTAAGTCCAGGTAATCGGCTGATTTACGAGAATGTTAACGCCGTCCGCGCCGTTGGTTACTTTGTCGATGAAGATGCTTGGATTTGGAGTTGGTCCACCAGTAATCGTGCCGATAACGCCGCCCGTTTTGCATTCGTAACAAGTTAAGCTTGGATGGCAGTTGTCAAGGGGATTTGAGAAGATGCTTCAAAGAAAAAGTAGTCAGA
>NZ_JAUBTF010000111.1:0-10953 GCF_036702355.1 Microcoleus sp. D3_18_C4 | reverse complement strand
ATTAATAATTAAATGGGGTCGCAAAATTAAAAATAAGGGTAATGCTTGTATCACAGTTTAAATGTGCAACAGCTTATTGTGGCTTTAGAACACCCGCTGCGCTTAACTGCTTCCTCTACCAGAGGGCCTCGTACTCTTGGATCGAATACATTCTCACTCTTAACGATGGACTCAATAACATCCCAGGCATCATCTCTATGTTGGCGGTAATGTTCAGGAATCGTATTTTCAGGGCGAAGTAATTCAGCATAGGGATCGACTTCCAAGAAGCGAGCTTCCTGATTGCCGATCACATTCTCCAAGTCTTTACACTTTTGCCACTTTGGAAGAGCTTTCGGATCGTTAATCTCAATTGTTGCTACATCTGTTCTAGAGGGATCAATCCACAAGATACGCTCGATATGAGCTTTTGCTTGTTCGTCGTACCACTCCAACAACATATTGACGTAGAGATTCATCCAGCACCCCCCACGGTTTGGTAGGACTCGATTAAAGGTTCAGCTAAAAGAGTCAACGGTTGGTTGGGCTGAATAAGTTTATTCATATCAACTAACCATTGTCGATTTGCGATTAGGTAACGCACTACGGACAAGCTAATGCCAGGAGACAAACCCAATAGATCGTCGCACTCAGAAGTGATATCACTCAGCGAGACATGATGCTTGGATATCTTTAAAGTTAGTGCTGTAGCAATACGATTAATTTCAACGCTTGAGAGGGGAGAAAGGTCTTCAGGTGAAAACAGAGGATGTAGCCAACCCACATTCTTTGCCAGTGTTTCGGGAATTTCTCTTTCAGTGACAATACCCCAGTCAATACTTCGTTCCTGCCAGTAACGGCGTTCTATCTCTAGCTTTTCCAGGGTTCGCTGGGATTGCAAATCTTGAGATGATTTAACGGTTCGTGCTTGCTCGATTGTGCCAATTTTCTGGCGGGCTGTGATCAAGAAGTCAGTAGTCATGACAATCGGTTCTTGAGTTTTTGGATCTTTGGGATGGGCTATGCCACACTGCTCCGCGATCGCTAATGTCTCTTCCAAGGGCAGTAGTGGGTACTGTTCTCGAATGTCGCAAACTATTGGCGACCATTCCAGAACGTAGAAATAGTTTAACTCTTGATTACTCATTAGATGATGAACTCGGCGAGCCTTCCATCCCTTGATTCTGGTTGCCAGACCTTGAGAGGGAACATCCTGAATTAATAGCCAAGGAACATATTCAGAGCCTTGGCCTTGTCCACGCTCTTCGCGAATCCGGTTCTGGATACTTTTTTGGGTGGTAGCACGTTGGCGTTTAGCCATAGCAGCCTCCTGCAATCGGTTATGGCAAATATAACATACTTCTGTTTGTTTTAAATAACATACAGAAAAACGATGTGGGAAGATCGGGGTAGACCAAATAATGTAGATAAGTGGAACTAAAGCCAATGGCGATTTTTTACACGAGAAGTTGGAAAAGCCTCCCAGATGGCTGTGCCTCACTGGAAAGTAAACTATGAGTTCATTCCTTAACTTTGTTTTTGGTGTTATTCGAGGGATTCAGGGGGGACGAGAGTTTTATATCACTCGTTGTCAGGTGAGCACGATTTTGAAGGTATTTTTATTTGATGAAGAGCTTATTCCTGCTGAAATGAGAACTCAGTCTAATCCTGAGCCAGCTTATCTTTCAGACGATGCTCAATATGTTCTGGGTAGTCCCATTTACCAAGCACTTGCGCCAATAGTAGCCATCATTGATGGCGATCTAACTTATCAGCCTCTTGATGAAACGCCTGGTAATCAAGATATAGGCCAGATAACGGTTTCGGCAGATTTTCCTTTGATTGTTGCTGAGGGTCAGCGTCGTCTTGATGCGATCAAACTTGCCTTGCAAGAGCGACCTGAATTGGCGGAAAGCTATATTCCAGTAATTTTTTATCAAACTGTAAATAGCAAACGTTTCCAGAAAAATAGTAATCTGAGCGATCGCATTATTCAATTTCAACCAGATGAGTTAGATAGCTTTCAGGTGAGCTATCGCGATCGCCCCACAGTGATCGCTAAGGCTGTGATGGCTGGTGTTAAAGTATTCAACTACTTAACAGAGGTGGAACGCAGCAGTTTGCCAATGCGTTCTCAAAAGTTATTTACGTTAAGTGCAATCAAGAATGCTACTCAAGCACTTTTAGTGGAGCATGAAGATGATGAGTTAACGGAGCAAATTCAACTAGCTATTCGTTACTGGAATGCCGTTTGCGCCAATATTCCTGATTGGAACAGAGTTCTACAGAATAAAGTAAGTTCAGGGACTATACGCCGTGACTATGTTCATGGTCATGCGATCACTCTAGCTGCATTAGGTCATTTAGGCGCAGCTTTAATTTCACTTCATCCAAAAGATTGGGAAGCACAGTTAAAAAAGTTACGACAGATTGATTGGTCACGCTCTAACCCAAAATGGAAGGGTAGAATAATTATTAATAATCGTATTTCTAAATCTCTTAATAGTGTTATTTTAATGACTGCATACGTAAAAAAATATTTTGGTTTACCATTCACTTTACAAGAAGAGGAATTAGAAAAATTTTTTTCTTAAAAAAACAGGTTTTTTATTCATAAGTATGCAGTTAGATCTATCCTATTTGCTAAAAAATATAAGTATATTTTTTATAAATTTAACAAATTAAAACCAAAATTATAAGAGTTATTCTATTTATTATAAATCCGGTGAGCTTTTTACCGAGCTTTCTACTTTCCTTGGATTACTACAATGGGAAATTTCTACATCAAAAATAGGACGAGAGTCTATATTTGCGTCAAGAGCAGCATCTGTCATATGTTGATCTTCCCCCTTGGCATCAAAGCAGACAGTAAACTCTTTTTCGCCTACTGAAGAGTGTTGAACTAGAACCTGGGCATATATTAGGAAGCAATTTCCTGAGTAGAACCAGAATTTCTGCTCGCTGGCTGAGCAAGCTAGTAGCCATGATGTAGCAAGTTCAGCCCAGTAATATACTCAGCAGGGATCGCTTCCTCTATACAGATGTGGGAGCTACCAACCTCTCTGCCCAGTTTAGCTAATTATTCTCCAGTTCAACTAACTATTCTTTAGTTCATCTAACTATTCTCCTTGTACAAATGACTAATGACTAATGACTTCCTTTATTCTACCGTCACAGACTTAGCCAAATTACGTGGCTGATCCACATCCAAACCCCGACGGGCTGCAATGTGATAAGCCAACAATTGCAGCGGAATCACTGTCACAATCGGTGACAACAATTCATCCACCAAAGGCACGGGCAAAATGTGGTCAAAAATATCGGCTTCCGCCGCACCTTGCTTGGGCGTAACGCCAATTAAACGGGCGTCACGCGCCTTCGCTTCCTGAGCGTTGGAAAGCACCTTTTCGTAGACGCTTCCGGGCATGGCGATCGCCACTACAGGCACTTTCGCATCCAAAAGGGCGATCGGGCCGTGTTTCATCTCTCCGGCGGGATATCCTTCGGCGTGAATGTAGCTAATTTCCTTCAGTTTCAGCGCCCCTTCCAAAGCAATCGGAAAGTTAATTCCCCGCCCCAAAAAGATAAAATCTTGGGTTTCTGTAAACTGGTGGGACAATTCCTCCACATACTGTTCTTGAATCTCCAAAAACTTCTCAATTTCTGCCGGCAACTGGCGCAAACCAGTAATAATTTCTGCCAATCTCTCAGTGCTGATTGTTTGCCGCTGGTGCGCCAAATCCAAAGCTAAGAAATAGAATGCCATTAACTGAGTAACAAAAGTTTTAGTCGCAGCAACGCCGATTTCTATACCAGCGTGGGTGTTGATTACGTGCGGCATCATGTGGGCGATCGAACTTTCAGTCCTGTTAGTAATGCCTAACATTCTCGCCCGGAATTTATCAGTAAAACCCGCGCGGCGCTGTTGTTCCATCCCCAAAGCAGCCAGCGTGTCCGCCGTTTCTCCCGACTGAGTTACCCCAATAGTTAAAGTATTTGCTGTCAGCGGTGCGGGCGCGTAGCGGTACTCAGAAGCGTACTGCACCGCAGTCGGAATATTAGCTAATTGTTCCAACAAATATTTGCCAATTAGCGAGGCGTGCCAGCTCGTTCCGCAGGCGAGAATCGAAACTTGTTCGACATCGGCGCAAAGTTCATTGGGCAAGTTGAGGTTGATGGGAGAGCGCGGATTTCCCGGCTGCCACTCGCTGTCTAAATAAGCCTCCAAACAAGCTCGGACTACGGCGGGCTGTTCGTAAATCTCCTTGTGCATGAAGTGTTTGAAGCCTTGTTTTTCGACTAAAACCGGACTCCAACCAAGGATGCGCGGGCTTTTTTTCAGCCTTTCTCCTGCAAAGTTGTAGACTTCGACTCCCATCGGAGTTAGCCTTGCCAACTCGCCATTTTCTAGAGATAAAACAGTGCGAGTGTGAGATACTAATGCCGGCGTGTCGGAAGCGCAGAAAAATTCGCCTGCACCAAAGCCAATCACCAAAGGAGCTTGCTGTCTGGCGACAATTATTTCGTCGGGGAAATCGGCGCAAATAACGGCGATCGCAAAGGCTCCTTCTAACCTATTTACCACCTTAGCAACGACTTCCAAAAAGGACAAATCAGCAATTTTTTGGGGTTTTTTCTCTTTTTCTTCTTCGTTCTCCCTTTTTGCTTCTGCAAAAAACTCAGCTATTAAATGAGGAATAACTTCTGTATCGGTATCCGAGACAAAGTTATGTCCCTTTGCTTTCAATTCTTGCCGCAAATCGCGATAATTTTCGACAATTCCATTTTGAACTACCGCAATTCGCCCGCTATTATCCAGGTGAGGGTGAGCGTTATATTCCTCTGGTTTGCCGTGAGTTGCCCAGCGGGTGTGTCCGATGCCGATGGGAGCCGGAGAGTCTATCTCTGCTAGCTTTTCCCGGAGGTTGTGCAATTTGCCCTTGGCTCGGATGCAGGTAATTTCTCCTTCGGAGATGGTAGCGAGGCCCGCTGAATCGTAGCCCCGGTATTCTAGTTTCTCTAATCCTGCTAGCAAAATCTCGCTTGCTGCTTGCGTGCCGATATAGCCAACGATTCCGCACATTTAACGTACTACTCCTGCTTAGCGATCGCAATAAAACTCAAGTTTTATCATTTTTACCTTCTTCCGGCCCCAGAATGCAGATTCCGCGACAAAAAAGAGGGGGCGATTAAATTGCCCCCTCTTTTGTACCCGTAATTCGATCGGTGTGTCGATCGATATTTAGTAGGCTAGACCCATACTGCGAGTGGTTTCTGCTCCCAGGTAAACCCGGATGCTCAGAAAATCGGTGGGGCAAGCAGTTTCGCACCGCTTGCAGCCTACACAGTCTTCGGTGCGGGGAGATGAGGCAATCTGAGCTGCTTTGCAGCCATCCCAGGGCACCATCTCCAAAACGTCAGTCGGACAAGCGCGGACGCATTGAGTGCAGCCGATGCAAGTATCGTAAATTTTGACTGAATGAGACATTGAATAAAGGCTCCCAACGAGTCACTAAAAATTTGCTGGCTCTGCAAGTGAACAGATTTGACGGCGAGGTGACACCGCTATAGCCTGCACAGAGAATTAAAGGTTAGTCTACCGCAGTGCCTGGAAGCACTTCGCGAAAAAGCGACAAAACTTCACAGTTATTCACCATGGGAGTCTTATGGAACCCTTTTGGGATCTCTATGATTCGCCAACCGTTTGAGCATCAGCCTGATTAAATACAAATTGAGTTTGGCAGTAGGATTGGTGAGAGTGGGTTCAAAGTTCTTGACCAAACTGCGATGATCTTATCCGGGTGATACCCCTTACCCTTGCAGAATGGTAATCTTCGGAATATTGACGGGCCCGAGTGTGAAAATAATCGAGGTTGTGACTCAACATTTAAATCAAGCCACAGTCATCGGACACACTGGCTTTTGTGCAATGGATAAAAAACGGCAAGCTGACTGGTATCAACGGCTAGATGTTGTTTGATGCCATTGGTGCAGTTGTAATGGCAGAAGCCTTTAGACTCGACACTCGCAAAATGCACGTATTTTTCGCCGGTACACCGAGCTATTAGAGGAATTCTAGCCGTTTGTTAATCAACTTTACGCTGTGAGGTAATGAAGGGAGATCGGGGAGCCAAGAAGAAACCCACGAGACTAGCGAAGAGAATCGGTGTAAAAGTGCTAAATCCTGTCAACTTGGCGAGTAGCAGAGTTGTACTAATTGGAGTTCGAGTAACTGTTGAATTCAGAGCAGCCATTACACAAATCATTGCCAAAGTCTCGTTGGAGGCGGGATTAATGATAGCGATAGCCTTTCCTAAACAGGCTCCTATAAAAAACAGTGGGATGATAATCCCCCCCCGCCAGCCTCCATTTACGGTCGTACTTATGGCAAACACTTTAGCAATAACTAAAGTTAAGAGAACTCCCAAAGAAAAGTTTCCCTCAACAATTTTTTCAATTTGATGTTCACCAAAGAAACGAGTGAGTGGAAACAAAGCTGATAAAACGCCAAGTCCTAGCCCGGCTAAAGTAGTTCGCACATAGATTGGACCGCGTATCGAATCAAACAAGCGACCAACACTGCGAAATACAGCGATAAAAAGCCACCCCACGATCGCACCTACGATTCCATAAGCAATCGCGGCGCCAAAGTCATAAAGGCTGTCCACATTGTATTGAGGAAAATGCCACGTAGGGCCAATGCCAAGCTGGGTAATTGCTACAAAAATGGTGTAACTTGCACAACTTGCCACGACCGCAGGCAATATTGCTTCAAAATACTCCACAACATTCTGATGATGCAGGATTTCTAAAGCAAAAAAAGTACCACCCAAAGGAGCGCCGAACAAAACTGTAAAACCAGATGCCATGCCAGCAATACTCAAAGTTCGTAGTGCCTCTCCACGCAATTGAAAGCGATCGGCTAACCACGTACCAATTGAACCTGTTACTTGCACCATTGGTGCTTCTGGACCAGCACTGCCTCCACTTGCAATACTGATTAGCGACGACAGAATCATAGAAGGATTCTCGTTCATTGGTAACCGCCCACCATTGAGATGAATATTGTCAATAATCAACCCTATTTCGCCAGGATTTCCCAGCCAATGAATGAGCAAACCGATGAGCAAACCCGCAAGCGGCATGATGATTAGTAGAGAATGTCCACTAAAATATTCAAATCCCACCATCATGTAAGACAAAAATATCCAATAACTTGCACCAAACAAACCACAAATGATTCCTAGCATTGCCCATAGGAATACCGAACGTGTGAGATTTACTGGGTTTCGTTTCATTGCTTATTCCTTGTCCCTAACTAGGCAGTTAGGAAGTCTTAAAAACTATTTTGTATAATAGTATACTGTTTTTTGGGTCTGTATCTTCTATTGACTCAAAAATGTATGAGCCCGATCGAGCTTTCGGCTCGCGGGCTCTGTATAATTCCGATCTAACCGGATTTGATTTGAGAAAAAACTCAAGTCTTTATGCCAATTTCCCAAAGTTGTGCAACAGTTGTAAGGACTTGTTGTTTGATATTTTGGCTTTTAGCAAGGATTTGGGTGAACTAGCCCCTATACCAACTGTTGCAAAATTTTTGATAATTAGGGCTTGCTGCAAACTGCTGCAAATAGATCGACTACAAGCCTAATTTTTCTAACACGGGCTTAGTTGAAACAATATGTCGATCGAGTCCTAGTTTTTTCGGCTCCACACCCAAAGCCAAAGCTACCAACTGCGGTAAATGCAGCACCGGCAAACCCAATTTGCGCCCGATTACTTTTTCCACCTCCGGCTGCCGCGAATCCAAATTTAAATGACAAAGCGGACAAGGCGTTACCATACAATCAGCGCCATTGTCAAGAGCATCTTGAATATGTTTGCCTGCCATCTGAAAAGATTGGTTAGTGGCATAACTGGCCAACGGCCAGCCACAGCACTGCGTCCGCCCTCGATAGTAAACCGGAGTTGCCCCGATCGCCCGAAACACATTTTCCATCGATTCCGGTTGGTGGGGGTCATCGTAAAGCAGCTTATCCTGAGCTCGCAGCAGATAGCACCCGTAAAAAGACGCGCACTTCAAGCCCGAAAGCTTTCGGGTGACTCGCTTCTGCACTTCCTCCAAACCGTAATCGGCAACGATCGCCCACAACAGATGTTTCACCTCGGTACTGCCTTGATAAGGCGAACAGCCTTGTTTTTCCAGTAAACCGTTGACTTTCTCTATGTAGTTGGGATCGGTTTTCTGAGATTCCTTGAGGCGATCGTCCACATGACCGATGACCCCTTGACAAGTGCTGCAATGCGTCAGCAAAGGCAGATTCAGTTCCTCAGCCAAAGCAATATTGCGGGCGTTGACAGTATCTTCGAGTAACTGCGAATCTTCCTTGAAAGTGCCAGAACCGCAGCAGGAAGCTTTCTTTAGTTCCACCAGTTCAATCCCCAACGCTTGAGTCAGCGCCATTGTAGACAGGTAAAGTTCGCGGGCCGCCCCTTGGGCAACGCAACCGGGAAAATAAGCATATTTCAGATTTTGGGATGGCATAATCGTTTCTGCTGGGGACACAAGGTTCGGGAAAAGAAACTTGAGCGATCGAAGTCGGGAGGCTTCCTGCTTAGTTTTCCCTCTTTATAATTAACCGATCACCGCCTAGCTAAGAGCCAATTGTCAGCTTTTCTCAAGCATTTTGAGTTGATGACTGACGCACCATCGACCAAAAATCCGCTTCCTCAACGTTATCAGGTGGCTAAACGAGATGATTGATTTTGGGCTATTGGGTTTTTTTGCCTGAGTCCTAGAGTTGCTGCGATCGTCCGTGTCCCAATTGTCCCTGGCCCGTGTCACTTAGAAAAGCGGCCAGCCTTTGTCCTGCAGATCCCCCTTTCGGATAAGATTAGATACGCAGCAACCAATGAGGACACGATGTTATGAGCCAAGACGACATTTTTGCTAGAGTCCAGAAAATTGTGAAAGAGCAACTGGAAGTCGAGCTGAGCGAAGTCAAGCCGGAAGCCAACTTTGCTAATGATTTAGGAGCAGATTCCTTAGATACAGTAGAGCTGGTAATGGCTTTGGAAGAAGAGTTTGATATTGAAATTCCCGACGAAGCAGCCGAAGGAATTACTACGGTTCAAGCTTGTGTAGATTACATCAGCAGCCAACTTGCAGCTCCAAAAGCATAAAATACCTGTCTTTTCCCCTAAGAGGAGAGAAGTTATAAAACTGGAAACTCCTCTTTAGTTCTGCGTTCTGGGTGTTTAATTTTTTGAAACTGAAATCATGACAAATTTAGAGCGTAAGCGCGTTGTTATCACAGGTCTCGGCGCGATTACACCGATCGGCAATACCTTGTCCGAATATTGGGACGGGTTGCTTGCCGGGAAGAATGGTATAGGCCCGATCACCTTATTCGACCCGTCGCGGCACGACTGCCGCTTTGCCGCAGAGGTGAAGGGTTTCGACCCACACGACTATTTAGAGCGCAAGGAAGCAAAGCGGATGGATCGCTTTGCTCAATTTGGGGTGTCAGCGAGCAAACAAGCTGTTGCTGATGCAAAGTTGGAGATTAATGACCTGAACGCAGAACAGGTGGGTGTCATTCTTGGCACTGGCATTGGTGGCTTAAAGGTTTTGGAAGATCAGCAAGAGATATATCTGACTCGCGGCCCCGATCGATGCAGCCCGTTTATGATCCCCATGATGATTGCGAATATGGCCGCGGGTCTGACGGCAATTCAAACGGGTGCTAAGGGGCCGAACTCTTGCACGGTGACGGCCTGCGCTGCCGGGTCAAATGCCGTGGGTGATGCGTTTCGCCTAGTTCAGGGGGGTTACGCGCAAGCCATGATTTGCGGTGGTACGGAAGCTGCGGTGACACCTTTGTGCGTGGCGGGTTTTGCTGCGGCGAGAGCGCTTTCGACTCGCAATGATGACCCGACTCATGCTTCTCGTCCGTTCGATCGCGATCGTGATGGTTTTGTCGTCGGCGAAGGTGCTGGCATTCTGATTCTAGAAGAAATGGAACACGCTCTGGCGCGTGGCGCGAAGATTTACGCAGAAATCGTCGGCTACGGTTTAACTTGCGATGCGTATCACATGACTTCTCCGGTACCGGGGGGGGAAGGTGCGTCGCGGGCGATGGCTTTAGCGCTCAAGGATGGGGGTTTGACGCCGGATATGGTGAGCTATATCAACGCTCACGGCACGAGCACGCTTCCCAACGATTCTACGGAAACGAAAGCGATTAAAAAGACTTTGGGAGACCATGCTTACAAAGTAGCAATTAGTTCTACCAAGTCGATGACCGGCCATCTTTTGGGCGGTTCTGGGGGAATTGAGGCGGTGGCGACGGTAATGGCGATCGCCAATGACAAAATCCCGCCGACAATTAATCTGGAAAATCCCGATCCTGAGTGCGATTTGGACTATGTTCCTCATACAAGCCGCGCTCTAAAAGTTGATGTGGCGCTGTCGAATTCCTTTGGATTTGGCGGCCACAACGTGACTCTGGCATTCAAGAAGTTTGTTCAGTAACGGGCAATTTGAAAATCGAGAGTTAAAAGGTAAAAAATTAATTTTTTACCTTTTAATTTTTAGATAAATTTTAGATTGGGCGATCGGCTATTAAGTAAATCAAATTAACCCAACCTATAATGCGATCGCGCCTGAGATCCCCGCAGCACTTTAACTCCTGCGGAGTTCTGGCTATTCTTTTTTTTGATTAGCCGTTGCTCATATCATGTCCGCGCGAGCGCTTGACTCCAAACGCTTACTTGTCATGAGTCAAGCGCAACGAAGTCAGCGCGTTGCCGAAAGGGCGAGATTCTTCAGTTCATTCAGGACTCAGAATGACAACTACTGAAGCCGATTTAATATAACTTAGTTTTTTCATAGAAGGCTGGGGGGGTGACAAAGAGGTCTACGAGATAGACTGTATAAGGGTTGCGGCCCGCATACCTTGTTGATAAAAACGG
>NZ_JAUBTF010000110.1:0-10966 GCF_036702355.1 Microcoleus sp. D3_18_C4 | reverse complement strand
GCCCAACAATAGCTCAAAACCTCTGCCCTAGTATTTCTGAGTATTTATACTCATCGCAAAAGTGACACGCTCCCACCGATGTGCGATCGCACTTTCCATTTATCCCCTCGATCGCAGTTCATCAAATTCTGCTTCTGAATCTTCCTTCGTAAAAATTACATCCTCATAAATAGCATCAATACCTGTGCGAAAATCTACGCTAGCCAAGTGAATTTTGCTTCCTTGAGTATACGAATACAAAACCCACAAGCCTTCAGCATTACGGCGAAAACACTCTACCCGCTCACGTTTTTGGCTAATTAACACATACTCTTGAAGGGTTTCTAATTCTTGATAGTCAGCAAACTTATCGCCCCGATCGAATCCTTCAGTACCATTTGACAAAACCTCGACAATTAAACAAGGATATCTTTTAAAAGATTGAAATGCCTTGTCCCGTTCATCGCACGTTACCATCACGTCAGGATAGTAGTAAATATTCTTCGATTCAATCCTGGCTTTCATGTCGGACATATAAACGCGACAGCCACTACCCCGAACATGATTTCTTAAAAGTGCAAATAAGTTGCCGGCAACTGTCACATGAGCATCGCTTGCACCAGCCCTTGCATAGGTTTCGCCCTGTATATACTCGTGTTTGAGGGGACTGAGTTCTTCTAACTTCAGATACTCTTCGGGCGAGATATAATTGTGGGTGCGATCGGCAATCATTGGCTTTCCCAAATTTCAGTTTTCGATGATTTCAGTCGAGGTATTTGTATTATAGCAGTTTTCACTCGGATGAAATACAGGACACAGCAGTATGGACACGGCACTGCTGCCGACTATTGTCAGTGAATTATCACCCAAATTTGTATAATTTCTTAGTACCAGAAGGGGGACGGGTTCCTATAGGATAGGTGGCAACCTCTGACTCTTATAAATGAGGTTTCTAACCCGCATTTAGTATTATTCATAAAAAAACCCCGGTTTCTTCAAGAAACCGGATTTTTCACACTTACGCGGCGTGTTGTCGATACCAATCAATCGTATTTTTCAACCCATCCTTAAACTGCACCTCCGCAACAAAACCAAACTTTTCCTTAGCCCTTGCCGTATCCAAACAGCGGCGCGGCTGACCGTTCGGTTTGTCTGTTTCCCAAACAATTTCTCCCTCAAAACCCATCAATTCGCAAATCGTTTCCACTAAATCGCGAATTTTAACTTCGCTATTCGTTCCCAAATTAACCGGGTCAGATTCACTGTAATCTTGCGTTGCCATCACAATTCCCCGCGCGGCATCTGTGGAATACAAAAACTCGCGGCTAGGGCTGCCGTCGCCCCAAACTGGCAGTGTTTTGTCTCCCCTTTCTTGGGCTTCGTAGACTTTGCGAATTAATGCGGGGATGACGTGGGAACTTTTCGGGTCAAAGTTATCTTCCGGGCCGTACAGATTGACTGGTAGCAAGTAGATACCGTTGAATCCGTACTGCTGGCGGTAGGATTGCAGTTGCACTAATAAGGCTTTTTTGGCAATTCCGTAAGGTGCATTAGTTACCTCTGGATAGCCGTTCCACAGGTCGTCTTCTTTGAAAGGAACTGGGGTTAAATTGGGATAAGCGCAAATCGTGCCGACGCAGACAAATTTTTCGACTCCTGCTTCGTAGGCGGCGTGGATTAGTTGCGCGCCCATCATCAAATTATCGTAAAATAATTCAGCGGGTTTGACTAGGTTTAAGCCGATGCCGCCGACGTGGGCGGCGAGGTGTATGATGATATCTTGTTTGTCGGCGGCGCGCTTGCAGTTTTCCATGACGCGGAGGTCGCAGTCGCGCGATCGAGTTACCGAAATTTTATCAGCATCGGCCCCTGCTTTCACTAGCTGGTCGATTACCTGACGGCCCAAGAAACCGGCGCCGCCCGTGACTAGAATGCGTTTGTTGCTTAAATCCAAGCTTGTCATAATTTTAGCCTCGGGATTTTGAATAAAGGTCGATCGACAATTTCAATTCTAAAATTGTTGCTTTAGCAAAAAAAGCTTTCAGCTACAAGATGAGGTTGCCCACAAATTTGTTTTAGCTGCACCCGATAGGGACAATTTGCGCCCTTCACACCCGAAAGTTAGATATAGGGGTCGCGATTCCTCAACTATCATTTTAATGTTTTTTTTAGCTCGCACAGCCGAAAATTTTGCGAGCAATTAAGCTGGTTCTTTGAATGCCGATCGCGCTACGCTAATACCTGTAACAATCCTCCGATCAGTTGTGAAGTGTGTGCAGGGGCTATCCCCCGGTGCGCGCCTTTCGCCAAAGGGGTAGACACGGGGCCCTACCCCGACAAATTGTTCGCACTGACGGCTTGGTTTAGCGACTTAATCAAATCCGTTGCCCGAACCTCGACCTTGCTCCTCTAAAGCTTTCATGTCAGCATCTACCATTAAATGTACTAACTCCTGAAAAGTTACAGAAGGTTCCCAATTTAATTGCTGGCGCGCTTTAGTCGAATCGCCTATCAACAGTTCGACTTCTGCAGGCCGCAAGTAGCGTTCGTCAAACTCCACATATTTTTGCCAATCTAAATTGACGTAAGTAAAAGCCAAATCGAGAAATTCCTTAATAGAATGAGTCTCGTTGGTAGCAATGACATAATCGTCAGGTTTGTCTTGTTGCAGCATCAGCCACATCGCCCGCACGTAGTCTTTAGCATAGCCCCAGTCCCGCTTAGAATCGAGATTGCCCAAGTAAATCTTTTTCTGCTTGCCGGCGACTATTCTGGCCACGGCGCGAGTAATTTTGCGAGTTACAAAAGTTTCGCCACGGCGGGGAGATTCGTGATTGAACAAAATGCCGTTGCAGGCAAAAAGTCCGTAAGATTCGCGATAATTTATTGTTTGCCAGTGCCCGTAAACTTTGGCGCAGGCGTAAGGACTTCTGGGATAAAAAGGAGTTGTTTCCTTCTGCGGAACTTCCTGTACCAAACCAAACATTTCCGAAGAACCTGCTTGATAAAACCGCACTTCTATGCCGGTGCGGTGCTGATAGTCCCGAATTGCTTCTAGCAGCCGCAATACTCCCATCCCTACTGTGTCAACCGTATATTCCGGCGAGTCAAAACTGACTCGAACGTGAGATTGAGCGCCTAAGTTATAAATTTCTACCGGCTGAACTTCTTCCAATATCCGGCGGAGAGTAGTGCCGTCCGTCAAGTCGCCGTAGTGTAGAAACAGGCGCGCACCCTCGCTGTGAGGATCGACATAGATGTGGTCAATTCGATCGGTATTGAAACTAGAACTGCGCCGGATAATGCCGTGAACTTCATATCCTTTTTCTAACAGTAATTCGCTCAAGTAGGAGCCGTCTTGACCTGTAATACCTGTTATTAGCGCTCGCTTACGTTGCGTCATCTGATTTTCCTTTGACAGGCTGTGTTAATTCACAATAAATTTTTTGGCAGAGGCTGTTGCTCCCTGCCGTATTCTCAAACTGCTTTATAAAACTTACTCAAACTTCACTTTAGTTACCTAAAGCCAGTTGAAGTTTACTTCCTACGCTGTTGGGTAGTGGGCTATCCCAAGATAAGTAGGCTATCCCCCTTAAGCCAAAGGTTATAGAGTTAAGTTTAACACCTAAACCTAAAGTAGTCTATCTAGAAGAACTGATCTTTCTAGATGAATAAGAGGTAGGTTTATTTAAGTATTTGCCCCTTTAGTTAAGCTCACAATTCTTCGATCGGCATCCAGGAACTGTTTAGTTTTGACAAAGAGTTTGTCGCTGATTGTCAGTAGTCAGCATCAGTGGTCAGTAACAAATAAAACTAACTACCGATTGCTGACTGCGGACAAAAATTAGTATGCGCCGTTATTTTTGGGAAAAATCACAACTCCAATTGTTTTGAAAACAATCCACATATCCATCCAAAGGTTTTTGTCATTTGCGTAATAGAGGTCGATTTGGACTCGGCGGGGATAGGGAATGTCGTTGCGACCAGACACTTGCCACAAGCCTGTAATTCCAGGTCTTATGGTGAGAATTTTGTTGATGTGACTGCCGTATCTCGGCAGTTCTTCTTCAACTAAAGGTCTCGGTCCGACGACACTCATATCTCCTTTTAAAACATTCCAAAACTGGGGAAACTCGTCTAAACTGGTCATTCGTAAAAATCTTCCAATCCAGGTAATTCGAGGGTCTTGTTTCAGCTTGAAATTGTCCTCAAACTCTTGACGCAAATGCGGAGAATTTTCCATGATTTCTAGCAATATATCGTCCGCATTTTCCACCATCGTTCTGAATTTCAGGCAATAAAACCTTTTACGGTTTTTGCCTACTCGTTCCTGTACGTAAAAAATAGGACCGGGCGAGCTTAAGGCGATTAAGAAAGCCAAAAGCAGGTAAACCGGAGCAAACAGGATCAGAACCGATAAGGAAAACAGGATGTCAAATAACCGCTTGAAAAGTTCTCCGTCGAGGCTCTGTAGAGAACGACTTATGCGTCTATCTCCTTGCAGGACAGACCCAAAACCGCGTCTTGCGATCGCTCGAATTACCTTGCCGGAGATTAGTTGGCTGTCGGCAGTCATCTTACTCCTTCACTTCACACCACACACAGTCCTGATCATAAAGCCTCAAGACGCTTTGTTCTCTGAATTATGTTTCCAATACTCAATTTTCTGCCTTCAGAAGGCTTCAAAAGGCAGAAGGAAGAAGGAAGAGGGCTTCTGGCGGCAGAAGGAAGAAGGCACAAAGCACTTATGCAGAGGTCTTCTGAAGGCACTTATAGCCTTTCGAGCGAAAGATGAGGTACTATCCGGCATAGGGCATAGGGCATAGGTCATAGGTCATAGGGCATAGGGCATAGGGCATACCTCACTTTTTTGAGAACCGCTATATACAAAGGCAGAAGGAAGATTGTCCCGCTATCGGGATCTGGTACTCTCAAGCCCCAGACTGCGTAAAATCACGGGATTGAAATTCCTGATTGCAGCGTCCCACAAAAGCTAGATAGCGCTGCCCAAAGACTTCGGGGGCAAACTGTTCAGCACGCAACCTGCTGATTTCGGGCTGAAATTTGCCTTGCAACTGCTCAAATTCCTCGACAGCTTCGACTAATGCTGCTGCGGTTTGGGAGGAAAAAAATAAACCAGTCCCTGTCTCTGGGTGTTGGCGAATGTCGAGCACTGTCTCCAAAGCGCCCCCTGCTGCATAGGAAATTACCGGTGTTCCGCAAGCTTGAGCCTCTACCAAAGCTATGCCAAAATCTTCGCAAGCTGCATAGACAAAGGCTTTCGCCTCTGCCATATACTTTTCAACTATGGAGGCGGGTTGCCAGCCGAGCACTTGCACGTTGGGTTTGGCGATTTGCCGAATCATTTCTAATTCTGGCCCGGTGCCGATGACAATTAGAGTACGGCCGAGTTGATTGAATGCTTGGACGATCGCACTTACGTTTTTGTAACTTACCAACCGACAAACGGTGACGTAAAAGTCTTGTTTTTGCCGCATCAAGGAAAATCGATCGATATTTACCGGCGGATAAATCACCTCGGCCCGCCGCCGGTAGCATCGCCAAATTCGGCGCGCAGTGTGTTGAGAGTTGGCGATGAAATAATCAACGCGGTTGGCGGAAATTACGTCCCACTGCCGCAGTCGATGCAACAAATATCGCGTCAGCAGACCCTGGATGCCCCGTCCGGCTTTGCTGCTACGCAAATAGTCAAAAGTTAAGTCCCAAGCGTAGCGCATGGGCGTGTGGCAGTAGCAGACGTGCATTTGCTGGGGACTGCTGAGGATGCCTTTGGCAACGGCATGGGAAGAGGAGAGGATGATGTCGTATTCTCGCAGATCTAGTTGTTCGATCGCGATCGGCAGAAATGGCAGATATTTTTGCACGCCGCTGCGGGCCTTGGGAAAGTGCTGCAAAAATGTTGTGCCAATCTGTCGCCCGAAAAGATAGCTTTCGGGATTGGCTGATTCAAAGTCGATGAGGGCATAGACATCTGCCTCGTTTACGTATTTGAGAATTTCCTGTACTACGAGTTCTGAACCGCCAGTAGCTAAGGGCGTCAACCATTCGTGAACTAGGGCGTATTTGAGTTTTTTCACTTGTATTTGTAGCCGATCAAACGATTTGTTAGCGCCAGTGCTGTCAATATTAATCTTACTGAGGGATAACTTACGCAATATCCAGCCATCAACCAGGTTTCTAGGTAGGTATCTTTAAACTGAGATGTTGCACCATTCTCAATTACTTGTTTAGGAACAGGCAAGATACCTGTTTCACAAAGAGTGAATTTTCTTGTGGAACAGGCCGAAAAGCCTGTTAAGCGAGAATGATGCAAGAGGTGAGTCAAACCAAGGATTTTGGGAATAAACGGGGTTTTTGTCAAATCAGCCACAGCAAAACAGGACTCTCCGGCAGTGATTTCCCCGATTGTTGACAAGAAATACTATTAGGCAGAATACTAAAGGTGATTTGCGATCGGCTAAATCTTCGGAACGGGCGATCGGCTCAATGTGGTGTAAGGAAAAAATGTCCAAATTTTTGTGGAAGGGACTTTTAGTTAGTCCGGCGGTATTGGCAGCAAGTTTAGTCGTATCTTCGACGGCGCTAGCAGCAGAGAAACAGGTAGAAATTTCCACCATAGCTCAAGCTGATCAATTGCAATTAGCAGGTGCTGCAACCGAGACAGCAAAGGCTGAGACAGCAAAGGCTGAGACAGGCGAACCAGCATCGCTAGCTAGCAACTTGACTGTTGAGACTATTGAGAAAGAAAGTGCGAACCTCTACGAGGGCTTTCCTTCGGATCGCTTGGCTAACGCTAACGAGCCGATTGCCCCAGTTGCCGAACAAGCAAAAGCACCGGAAAACGCAGTTGCAGGGGATTTAAGCGAAACCAAACCCGCAGTCGCACCCGCAAATTTAAGTGCCGAACAACCTGTCGCGGAGCAAATTCCCGCAGTCGCGCCCGCAAACTTAAGCGAAACCCAACCCGCCGCTACACCGACTAATTTAAGCACCCAAGAGCAGATTTCCCAATCGCCAAATCCAAGTACCCAACCTCCAGCACAGTCAAATGTTTTAGAACAAATCAATGAATACAGCAAAGAAGACAGTAGCAGCGAAAATGCGGCCGGCCAGGTAACGTCTGTTTCGCAACTTTCCGACGTTCGGCCCACAGATTGGGCGTTCCAAGCTTTGCAGTCTCTAGTAGAGCGCTACGGGTGCATAGCTGGTTATCCTGACGGCACTTTTCGCGGCAACCGGGCGATGACTCGCTACGAGTTTGCAGCAGGTTTAAATGCGTGTTTAGATAAAGTTAGCGAGCTGATTCAAGGCGGTTCGAGAAATCTGGCGACGCGAGAAGATTTGGCTTCTGTGCAAAGGTTGCAAGAAGAATTTGCGGCGGAATTGGCAACTTTGCGAGGCCGCGTCGATGCTTTGGAAGCGCGCGCCTCTGAATTAGAAGCAAATCAGTTTTCAACTACGACTAAACTCAACGGCGAAGTGATATTTGGTTTGGCGGGTATCGCCAGGGGAGATGATGCCGAGGGCCGCGAAGCTGATAAAACCACGGCTTTTGGCAGCAGGGTTCGTATCAATTTTGACACGAGTTTTTCTGGAGAAGATTTGCTCAGAACTCGACTGCAAGTTTTGAATCTGGGTGCGTTTTCTACTAATAATACGAAAACTGCTGAAGGGGAATTGCGGTTTAATGTCGGGCCTTTTGGCGAGGCTAACAATATAGTAGCTTTAGATGCGCTGCTTTACCAATTCCCTATCGGCAAAAGCACTACTGTAATTCTAGAAGCCAACGCCGGCGCTGCTGACGATTTTACCAACACTGTCAACCCTTACTTTGACGGAGACGGCAGCTACGGCGCTCTTTCTAACTTCGGTACTCGCAACCCAATTTACTATTTGCTTGGTGGTTCTGGCATCGCTCTGCGGCATCAGTTTGGGGAAAAACTGGAGCTGAGTTTGGGATATTTGGCCGGCAATGCTGCCAACCCGACGCGGGGAAATGGTTTGTTTAATGGTTCTTACGGCGGTTTGGCTCAGTTGACTTTTACACCGAGCGACAGCATTGCTTTAGGTTTAACTTACGTTAATTCCTACAACTTAATTACCAATACCGGCAGCAATACTTCTAATTTTCCGCAGCGTCTCGGTTCCTTCGGGTTCGATAGCGATACCACTCTCCCGATTTCTAGCAATTCCTACGGCGCGCAAGCTTCGTGGCAGTTGAATCGGAGATTTGCAATTGGCGGTTGGGCGGGTTACACGAACCAGCGCATTTTATCCAACTTGGCTACTCCTACGGGTTCTGTGCAGCGGGGGGATCAAAAAGTCTGGAACTGGGCAGTTACTTTGGCTTTTCCCGATTTGTTGAAAGAAGGAAATGTGGCGGGGATTTTGGTAGGTATGGAGCCGCGGGTAACGAGTTCTACTAATCGGACTTTGCCGGAAGATAAGGATACTTCGCTGCACGTTGAAGGTTTCTATCAGTTTAAGTTGAGCGACAATATTTCTGTCACTCCTGGTCTGATTTGGCTGACTGCTCCTGACCACAATAAGAATAATTCTGATTTGGTGATTGGGGTTGTCAGAACCACGTTTACTTTCTAGGAGCGGGTTTAAGGTTTAAACAGAAACGACCAGCTTTTGCAAAAGCTGGTCTGCACAAATAGTTAAATCCGTTGTGTTCCCACAGTGTTTTTCTCACAGTGAGGAAACCCAAGTTGCACGTTTCTTTGCAAAGGGTTCTAAAAGAAATATCATCTCTCTTAAGTGGTATTATAACAACAAAATTTAATTTTATGTAATAAAACTTTACATTACAGACGAATTTTAATTTTTAGGCGACGATCGCACTCCCAGTCACTTTGTATAACCAAAGCTGGCTTCAAAAATCCGGTTTCTGCGTAGGTTTATCGGTTCCAAACAGCTTATTTGAGGTAAAAACGAAGTTTCGCTTGCCGATTGCCCCTTCACTCACTTTGTATAAATCAAGCAGGAGCTTGCTGCGGTCTACCCCAGACAATCCGCTCCTGCTTGTATACAACCATACCCGGTTTTGCGCCTTTGGGCTTGTATACATATTTCGGTTCTGTATAAACCACGGGGACTTGTTCGCTGTGGCGGGCGCGACTGTAGTAAGCAGTCATGTCGGCGGCAAATTGCAAATCGGTTTCTTCAGCCACAGTACCGGGTGTGAGACGCAGCAAAGCGTGGCTTCCGGGAATCTCTAGGGTGTGGAACCACAAGTCGTAGTCGTTGGCTGTGCGAAAAGTGAGTTGGTCATTTTGGCGGTTGTTGCGCCCGATTAATAATTCAAAGCCGCTGGGGCTTTGGTAGCGGTGAAATTCGATCGCAGCATTTTTGTCGGTACTGCGGTAATCTGGTACGTCTAGATATTTTTGTTGGATCAGTTCTTCGCGGATTTCGGCGAGGGTTTGCAAATCTTGGGTGTTGCGGTAGGTTTCCAATACTGAAAGTGCGACTTCAACTTGTTCTAAATAGTCGATTTCTTCCTGTACGGCGGCTAACAAAGGTTCTACTGCAATGCGGGCTCTTTTAAGTTTTTGGTGTTTTTTGTAGATTGCTTGAGCGTTTTGAACCGCATTTTTTTCCGGGTTTAGGGGAATGATAACTGGTTTCTCAGTTTCAAAGTCAGGGAGGGAAATTGATTTCATTCCCGGTTCCCAATGCTGCAAATTTGCCATCAGCAAGTCGGCTTGGGATTTGTGGGTGTCTGCGTCTGCAGATTGCTGTAAGCGTTCTTTAAATGTGTTGGCTTTGAGGCGCAGTTTTGCCAGGACGTTGTTGAGTTTTTGGGTAAGCTGATGCCGCAGTTGGGCGAATACTTCTTGATTGATTTGGCCTGTGTAGTAGCTGTTAAGTATTTCTTGAACGGAAGAAGCATCAGAGGGCGGGCACGGGGGCACCGCCCCTACATTGTGATTTTCTGGGGCGGGCCAATCGATGACTGTGTAGCCTTCGGGGGTAAAACTTGGGTGAAATTTGGAGTTTTCTAGGCATTGCAGCCAGTATAGCCAGCGTTGAAATAGTTGCTGCCATTCGTCGGGATTGAGGCTGTCGGTGGATTGTTCGGGGTCTAAAGAAGCCGATCGAATCATTGACAAAACTAAGGCTTTACTCATCCCTCGGTAATTCTTCAACAGATTGCCCTTTAATTGCCCAGGAACCAGGCTAATTCGTGATTGCCAGCGGTTTTGAGATTCGCTCAGACTCGGCACTGCATCGGTCAAAGACGGGGGCATTTCGTAGGGTTGCCCGGTTTGGATGGGGCGGACGGTGGACTGTTTGGCGCTGACTTGGTGGGCGCAGGTGACAACGAGGTTGTCTTGGGCGGTGAGGATGACGTTGCTGTATTTGCCCATGATTTCGGCGTAGAGGTGCCAGAGGGCGGGTTCTCCGGGGCGTTTGGCGAACTGCAAGTCGATGACTCTTTCCCAGGATGAAACAGGGGCGATGGAAACTAAGGCTAAACCGCTGAGTTGGTGCCGCAGTTGTTCGCTGAAGGTGAAGGTGTCGGGAATGCGGGGCGGGGGGTCGCCGACGCAGATGCGGGCGGCCACAGGATGCCAGGAAAGGTCTATCCAGCCGCGCCCTTTCATGGTACGGAGGGCTAGGGACACGGTGAAGCGATCGCGCTGGTAGACTTGTTCTAAGCGCGCTGGCAGCCATTGGGCTCGCAGTTCGCTGCAAGCTGCGGTTAAAGTTGTAAAGTCTACGGGTTGCACGGTGGCCTCTTTGCGATCGAACTATCTATTTCTATGCTGACAGATATCGGTCACATTTTACTAACTATATCAAATTATTCTTTACTCTTGGCTTTGCGTCCTTCGCTATGAAAGCGCTTCAATAATTTCGTTAAGAAATAACAAATAACAAATACAGGGGATTCCAGGTTTATGAAGTACAGTAGCAGCAGCTTGTAAACCAGTTTTTAAAGTGCTTAATATTAACC